>CAZHEW010000251.1:2698-5459 GCA_964531815.1 uncultured Verrucomicrobiota bacterium | reverse complement strand
GGGAAGGCGTTCCTGGACAATCCGCTGTCGTCGCCGCTCATCCCCAACTGGAACAGCATCCAGTCCGCCTCGCCCAATTTCCTGGAGGAATTAAACAGGGCTGTCCAGTTGGACAATGGGGTCTGAAGCCCCACCAGTCCGCCACCCCGGCTGAAAGGGCGGCCCGGCCCATGACGCTGCGCATCCGCAAATGCCTACAGTATCTCTACGGCGCGGAAACCGCCGCGCCGGTGGGGCGGCGGTTGTCTGCTCTGATCGAGCACTGGCGTCGGCTCATGCCCCGCGTGCCGGACCGCGTTGCCCAACCTCTCACCGAGCGCGACACCCTGCTCATCGCCTACGCTGACCAAGTGCGCGCGCAGGACCAGCCGCCAATGCAAACGTTGGCGGCCTTCTGTGAGGCGCACCTGCGCGGGTCGGTCAGCGGTGTCCATATCCTGCCGTTCTACCCTTCCTCGTCGGACGACGGCTTTGCGGTGAAGAACTACTTCGCAGTGGACCCGGCTTTGGGCACATGGAATGACGTGGCGCGCCTTGGGCAATCGTTTGATCTGATGTTCGACGCCGTAGTCAACCATCTTTCGGCGGGGGGAGACTGGTTCCGGCGGTTCCAGTGCGATGAACCGCAATTCCGGAACTTCTTTGTGACGGTCGAGGGGCATCCGGACCTGTCGCAGGTCGTGCGACCGCGCGCACTGCCGCTGCTGACGGAGTTTCCGACCGCGCGCGGCCCTCGCCGGGTTTGGACCACTTTCAGCGCCGACCAGGTGGACCTCAACTTCCAGAATCCGCGCGTGCTGCTGGCGGTGCTTAAGGCGCTGCTTTTCTACGCGGCCAGGGGGGCGCGGTTCATCCGGCTCGACGCCATCGCCTTTCTCTGGAAGGAAATCGGGACGCCCTGTCTGCACCAGCCACAGACGCACGCCATCGTCCAGCTCATGCGCGCGGTGCTGGACGAGGCAGCCCCACACATCCGGCTCATCACGGAAACCAACGTGCCGCACGCTGAAAATGTCTCCTACTTCGGAGACGGTACAAACGAAGCCCAACTGGTCTATAACTTCGCCCTGCCGCCGCTTGTGCTGCATAGCTTTGCCGCCGGAAACGTGGTTAAGCTCACCGGCTGGGCACAGTCGCTGACGCTGCCGTCAGACCAGGTGACCTTCTTCAACTTCCTGGCCTCGCACGACGGCATCGGCCTGAACCCTGTGCGGGGCATTCTGAGCGATGCGGAGATTGACGCGTTGGCAAAGCGCACCCTGGCACACGGCGGCTTCATCTCGTGCAAAGAGTTGCCAGACCGCTCGCAGGCCCCTTATGAACTGAACATCAACTACCTGGACGCGCTGTCAAACCCGACGCAGGGCGAACCGACGGAACTGGCCGCCCGCAGGTTTCTCACCGCCCACGCGATGCTGCTCAGCCTGCAGGGCGTGCCGGGCATCTATTTCCATTCACTGTTCGGCTCGCGGGGCGACCGGGTGGGAGCGCTGGCCAGCGGCATCAAGCGCCGCATCAACCGGGAGAAGCCGGACCGCGCCCGGCTTGAGGACGAGCTGGCCGACACCGCTTCCCTGCGCGCCCGGATCTTTGGCGGATTAAAGGAGCTGCTGCGCATCCGCCGCCGGCAAAGCGCGTTCCATCCCCGGGCGGCGCAGCGTGTGTTATCGGGCGACAGGCGCTTGTTTGCGGTCTGCCGAACTTCGCCAAACGGCGCGGAATGCCTGCTGTGCCTGCACAACGTTTCGGACCAACCGGTTTCTGCCGCCGGTCTGTTGCCAGCGGCGCGCTCTGCACCAGCCTGGACAGACCTGCTGAGCGGCGGGCACTACGAGGCGGGCGGCGCGAACCCGGCAAGCGCGCGGCTCGAGGGTTTCCAGACCCTTTGGCTGCGAGCCGGTCCCGGGCAATAGCGTGGCTAAACCCCTTCTCCGAACAGATTGGAAAGGCGGGCCGCAAGTTTGCGCCGGGCCACAGAGTAAGAGAAGTACTTCACCCCCAGGGCGTAGTTGGTGCAAGCCCACTCTGCCGAAAGCGCCCGGTCCTGCAAGACGGCGCGGGCCTGTTCGACCACATCCCTGGTCACAAGCTGTGTCAACTCGACGGTCCTGAATCCCAGCGGGTCAATGTCGCGCGCATACACCGCGTAAGTGTTCACAACCACTGGCTTGCCGAAATAGACCGCCTCCAAAAAGGCGTTGCCGAAACCCTCATAATGGCTGGGATACGTAACCAGGTCGGCGTGCGGGTAAACGTCGGCCAAGGTGTAAACCTTCTTGCCTGCGTGGTTCGTGCCGCGCGTTTCGCCGACCCGGTCGAAAATGAACCGCACATCAATGCCAGCGTCGGCAATGCGGTCGTGGAGCATGGCCATGTAGGCGTTCCCCTCGTCGCCGGGGGGGTGAGAAATAACGAGCTTGGCCCGCGAATCATTGAGGCGGCGCACCAGTTCGATGGCGTGCTCGATGCCTTTGCGTTGAACCACGCGCGTGGGCTGGAGGATAAACCAATCGTCCTCCCGCAGGCCGATCTCGCGCCGGAGGTCGCGGTTATAGTCATCCAAGCCCGGGGGCGGCGTCTCAAAGTCCAGTACATTGGGAATGATTTGCGAGGGAATGCCGAGCCGTCGGGCCAGTTCCTTTTGCTGCATCGAGTTGATCACCACATGCTCCATTTTGTAGAAGAGCGGCGGGAAGGCGGCTTGGAGGTAATCGTTGACGGCATTCAGGGTGAAGCGCTCCCGCTCCCAGGCAAAGTCGTG
>CAZHEW010000251.1:0-2598 GCA_964531815.1 uncultured Verrucomicrobiota bacterium | reverse complement strand
CAATCCCAATCAGGCAGCCGCCCTCTTTGAGCCTGCGCAAAGCTGCCGCCGTGTCAGTGGTCATGCGCGGGGTGTGGCCGATCTGGATTTGGCGATAGAGAAACTCGTCCCGCTCCGCGCGGGACAACCGACGCAATTGCGGCAACACATCGAGGACCACTGACGGCCACTGCACCTCCGGCCAGGCAATGCCGTGAGCCCTGCAGGTTTGGTGGCGTCTGGCTATGAGTTTGTTGGTGGCGACGTAGAAGTCCAGACGGCCGATCGGAGGCTGGATGTGCAGCAGGTCCTCAAAGAGCTGCTGCCAGCGCTCGTTGGCGTCCGCCGGCGGCGGACCGATCTCCAGGAGTGTGCCATAAATGTCGAAAACAACAGCTCGTATGCTCATGTCTGCGGACTCCATAAGAGTGGGTAAAGGTATTCGGCGCGCAGTTTCTGCTGCAGAAATTCCGCCTGTGCCGCCTGCCCGGCTCCGGGACGCGGGGCACGGCCCGCCAGCGGCGGAATGAGTGACAGGAAACGCCGCGCATAGGCGCACCCGCCGAGCCACTGCTGAGCCTGGCGCGGCCAGGGAGTGGCTTCGAGTGTGCCGGAGGCTGCCCGTTTGCGCCAGAGCTTGAGGAATGGATTAAGCGGAAGACAGCATTCCCATGACCGCTCAACCGGCCGGGCAAGCACTTCGAGTTGGGCGGTAAGGGTCAGGCGGCTGAAGGGGACTGGCAGCGGCTCCTTCCCCGCCGCGAGCACGGCCGGCTTGTCGGCCAAGCGGGCGGCAGCAGCGGGCATCAGGCTCTTCCATTGCGCAAACCAGCGGGCCTGGCGCTGCTGCTCGCCGCTCCAGTCAAACAGCGCCGGGTCCACGCGGATTTCGCGGTAGGACTGCGGAAAACTGAACCCGAACTGCGCGAGGTCCGGCGCGATGTTCGGCAGTTCTCGCGCCACCAAAGGGCGCCGGGCCGCCGCCGCTTCGAGGTATGGCAGGCCAAAGCCCTCCTGCAACGAGGTGAGCAGCACGGCTTCACTGGCGGCGAGGAGTTCCCGCACGGAGGGGCTGGCGTTCTCATTGCCCTGCAAGATCCCAAGCCTCAGCCGCCAACGGCCCTTTCGCGCGGCATCGGCCAGCGCCTGCGCGTAGGCAGCTTCTTCAGCGGAGCTGCTCCCTCCCGTCGTGACCAGCCACGCCTCGGGCCGCAGCCAGCGGCTAAGCAGCACCGCCTCCGCGATGTTCTTGCGGCGCAACAAGCGGCAAGGCAGCAGCCAAACGGGCGCCTGCTCGTTCAGTTCTCGGCGCAGCCACGAGCGGACGGCTGCCACACGCTTGGCGCAGACTCGCGTCGGCGGCGACACCGGGTTGGGCAGCCAGCTCCCCAGGTTGTGGAAGTGCCGCCGCAGCACTGCGGCATCAGCACGGTTAATGGCCACATGACAAATGTGCGCCGAGGCGGGCAGCACGGTGTTTGCTACGGCAGACAGCGTGCGAAACCGCGGCCCCCGGCTCGCGGCGAAATGATGCCACCGGTTTTCGAACCACCAATCGTGGTGGTGCGCCACCAGCGGGATGCCGCCGAAGTGGCAGGCAAAGGTCAACTCGCGAGCTAGTTCAAGATTGCGGCCCAAGCCCAGGTTGTGCGCCCAGATCAGGAAATCCTCGCCTGCGGCGGCACTGACCAAGGTCATAATGCCCGCCACGACGCGCCGTTTCAGGTTTGGGCCCGTCTCCCCCAGTTCGGACTGATAGCCGAACGACGGTTGCACGACGACCGTCACCCGCGCGCCGCGCAGCTTGCTGCGGAAGCTTCGCAGCCAGGCGGTCTCCGGCGCCTCGCCAGTAGCCAGCACCACCGCGCGGATCGGCTCCGGCCAGTGCGCAACCAAGTGCGGCGTGGCCAACTCGATCACCCGGCGCACACCACCGGGCCGGAAATGATGATGGACGATAACCAGTTTCACAACGAGCGCATCAGATTATGCCCCAGACGCAGGCGCGCGCCAGCGGTAAGTTCCAGCCCCCCCTCCCCAATGCACGCGCCGCTCACACCCCTTTTTGGGTTGCGCAGCTACAGCTACGGGTTCCGTTGTGTGAGGAAGTTCTGGCGTGGTTCCGCGGGGGGTGTCTGCCCTGCGGATTGTACTATCGAAAGGACTCGCGTCGGCGCCGGGTGATCTCCTCATAGACCTTGATGAGACAATATCCCGAAATGCGCAAGTGAAGGCCCTTGCGCAGCAGGCCGTGATTCAGGGCGAGATCCTGCCGAATGCCGTTAGCCAGAGTCCAGAATGCCTCCCAGGAGGTTGCCTCGCCGATCCGCTCGGTGTATTCGAGATCGTTGCGGAAGTAGGCGGGGAACAGGCCGCGAACCAGCCAGGCCAAGGGACGCAAAGGAGGGTGGATACTCTTCCTCAAGAGCGCTTCCGGAAATACCTCAATCGGGCACCCAAAGCATTCGCAAAAGTCAACCTTGAATTGCCTGGGCGCCGGCACAACATGCTTGTTCGCGTCCATGCGCCCAGATTAGCCCACTTCCGTGTTGCCTCCAAGCTCTTAACGTGGAGCCGTGAAGTCGTTCTCACTGGATCGGGACAAGCACAGTGCGGAAC
>CAZHEW010000250.1:0-5482 GCA_964531815.1 uncultured Verrucomicrobiota bacterium | reverse complement strand
TCTTCAGCACACTCCGCGAGCTTCTCGGCGTCCGCAATAACCTGGACGCGATAATTCAAGTCCTGCAGCCGGTTCACAAGCTGACTGCCCGGCAGCAGCCTCTCATAAAGCACAAGCGCAAGGGGTTGCGTCATGGCCTCAAGCTGGAACAGGCTGGCGCGGAATGCAAAGGAATTCGCACCTCCCGGGCTCACACTCGGGGGACTTGGCGGTAGCTCGGCAAGCGTTCCGCGGATGCAAATGCAAATTGAAGGCGAATCGGAGCTTGACTGTTTTGGGGCAGAGCCATAACTTTTAGATTAGAACGGTATAGACTGCTGGTTTGTCAGCTCGCGAAAGTCGGAAGAGCCATATCTGCCGACTTTTTTGTTCCCCCTTTGGGGGACTGCCGTTGAAGATTTATGAACGCCGACTTTTTAGCAGTCTTGGAATTCTGGGAGCGCGAGAAGGGCATCAACCGTGATGTCCTGACCGGTGCGGTCCAGGAAGCTCTGTTGTCCGCCGCCAAGAAGGCAGTTGGACCGGCGCGCGAGTTGCGCGTGGTTATTGACCAGAAGACCGGGGATATTCGCGCGTTTGCGAAGTTGCTGGTGTCAGAAAGGGTCATCTCCAAACATGACCAGATCACGGTATTTGATGCCCGGCGAGTAAAGCCGCATGCTCAGGTTGGCGAGGAGGTGGAAGTGGAAGTGACGCCTGTGGGCTTTGGCCGCATCGCCGCCCAGTATGCCAAGCAGGCGCTCATGCAGCACATACGACGGGCAGAGAAGGCGCTGATCTTCACGGAGTTCAAGGACCGGGTGGGCGACGTTGTCAGCGGGACGGTCCGGCGTTTTGATCGGTCCGACGTCTTTGTGGATCTGGGGAAATACGAGGCCCTGCTGCCTAACCGGGAGCGCGTGCCGACCGAGGAATACCAACCGGGCGAGCGGATCCGTTGTTATGTCAAAGCGGTTGAAGAAGGCCCGCATGGACCGGAGATCATTCTGTCTCGCGCCGATCCGCGCTTTGTCGTCAAGTTGTTTCAGATCGAGGTGTCGGAAATCAATGACGGCACGATTGAAATCAAGGGCATTGCCCGCGAGCCGGGTTTTCGGACCAAGCTGGCGGTATGGACTCGCGATGAAAAGGTGGACCCCGTGGGCGCCTGTGTCGGCTTGCGCGGGCAGCGCGTCAAGAACATCGTGCGTGAGCTGAACAACGAGAAAGTGGACATTATTCGTTGGGACTCGAATGTGAAGAACTTTGTCACCAACGCGTTGGCGCCGGCCAAGCTAAAAGCCTTCGAGGTTGATGAGGCCCGCAAGCGACTCAAGATTACCGTCAGCGCGGACCAGCTTTCACTAGCCATCGGCAAACGCGGCCAGAACGCGCGCCTGACCTCAAAGTTGACCGGTTGGCAGGTTGACATCGAACCGGAAGTGGTGGTGACCAAAGGTTTCGAGGAGAAGGTGGCTGAAGCGGTGGATTCACTGGCGGCGATTGCCGGGATTACGCGAGAGCAGGCGGATGTGTTGGTGCATCATGGGTTGACCCGGCTGGAAGACCTGTTGCAGGCGGATGAAAGCGACCTGGCCGGAATCCCGGAGTTGGGCGCTCAAGGGGCGACCATTCTGGAAGCAGCGCGCGCCGAGGCGGCTCGGCGCACTCTCAAAGTGGGCGACACCCCAGTTACCAGTTAATTCGAGTTGATTATGACAGTGCTGTCAGGAAGTCTTACGGCCTAGGTTGAAGCCCATGAAGGCTGCGTGGCAACCAGTGCCCGAGGCGATAGAGAAATATGCCCGTTCGGATATACGACATTTCAAAGAAGCTCGGCTGGCAGAACAAGCAAGTTCTCGCCAAGGCGAAGGCTCTGGGTATCGCCGCTGCGCGGGTGGCCTCCAGTTCGTTAGACAAGATTACTGCCGAATACCTCGAACTGGAGATTCTCAAGGAACATCCTGAACTTGCCGCCCCCCCCCCCCCTCCTCCAGCAGTAGAGCCACCAGCCCCGGTGGAGCAACCCGCTGCAAGCGTCGCAGCTTCGGCGGCGATCGAGATCACACCAAGCGCAGAACCGGAACCAATCGGTGTCGAAGCTCCGACGACCGGGGGTGAACCCCCTGTTCCCGTTCTCTCTGAAACCAAGGTGCCGGGGGCACCAGACGAGGCGCTGCCTCCAACTCTCGCGGTCAGTGAACCGCAACCAGAGGCTGAGGTTGAACCCGTTGTCGAGGTGCCTCCTCCTCCGCCCGTTCCAAAGGTGGGGGACAAAGTTGGATTTATCCAGTTGCGACTGAAGCCGGCCGGCAGAGGGGGCGAAAGACCGGGCGCTTTTAAGCCGGCGGCGCGAGCAGGAGACCAGAAGAGGAGGGATTTCAACCAGCGAGGAGACTCCCAAGGTGGTCGGGCGGGCACCGTGACGCCAGAACCGTCGAGAGGCAAGGGGCCAAGCCACCAGAAGGGTGGTGCGCTACCGAAAGCCGGCGCAGATGCGAAGTCGCTGCTGCCTGGCGATGCCCCGGTCATTACCATCAAGCCGCCAATCGTGGTTCGGGACTTGGCAGAGCAGCTTAAGCAAAAGCCCTTCAAGATCATTGCGGACCTGATGGAATCCGGCGTGTTTGCCAGTGTCAACCAGGCCATTGATGACAAAGTGGCGCAGAATATCTGCGCGAAGTATGGCTATCGGTTCGAGGTGGAAAAGCGCGTGAGCGGCAGCGGACTCCACAAGCCAGTTGGGCCCCGTTCCGACCTGCTGGACCCAGACGATGATCCCAAAGACTTGGTCCCGCGGCCGCCGGTGGTGACCATCATGGGCCACGTTGACCACGGCAAGACCACCTTGCTTGATGTCATCCGCAAGTCCAACGTCGTCTCCAGCGAGGCGGGCGGCATCACGCAGCACATCGGCGCCTACACCATCTCGTTCCCGCATCCCGATCGCAAGAAAGAGTTGGCCCAGATCACGTTCCTGGATACCCCGGGGCATGCCGCCTTCAGTTCGATGCGCGCTCGCGGGGCGAACGTGACCGACGTGGTCGTGCTGGTCGTGGCTGCCAATGACGGGGTAATGCCCCAAACTATCGAGGCCCTCAGTCACGCGCGGGCGGCCAAGGTGCCGGTGCTGGTCGCGGTCAACAAGATTGATCACCCTAATGCCAATCCGTTGAAGGTTCGCCAGCAACTGCAGGACAAAGGGCTGGTTCCGGACGACTGGGGCGGCGAGAACATTTTCGTAGACGTTTCTGCACTAACGAAGCAGGGCGTGGACAAGCTAATCGAAATGCTTTTGCTCCAGGCCGACTTCCTGGAACTCAAAGCCAACCCCAACCGGCACGCCAAGGGGAATGTGATTGAATCAGGCCTGGAGCCGGGCGGTCCGACCGCCACAGTCCTGGTGCGCAAAGGCACATTGCGGGTCGGCGACGTGGTCCTCTGCGGGCAGTATTACGGCCGCGTGCGTGCGCTGATCAACGAAGAGGGTAAACGCTTGAAGATGGCCGCACCTTCGGTGGCAGTGAAGATCCTGGGCTTGAACGGTGTGCCCGAGGCGGGCCTGGAGTTCAACGTGGTGAAGAATGAGAAAGCAGCTCGCGAACTTGCCGAGCAGCGTTGTCTGGAAGCCAGGGCCGTGGGCCAGGAGGTCACGCGCGCCAAAGTCACGTTGGAGAACCTCTTTGCCCAACTCGATTCGACTGCCGCCAAGGTGCTCAAGGTCGTGGTCAAGGCTGATACTCAAGGCTCTGTCGAGGCCATAGTGGACGCCCTCAAGAAGATCGAATCTGAAAAGGTATCGCTGGAAGTCATCCATAGCGCTGTCGGCACAATCACCGAATCCGATGTGGCGCTCGCCTCTGCTTCAGATGCCGTCATCCTCGGTTTCCATACGCGCATAGACAGTGGCGTAGCAGACAAGGCCAAACACGAGGGGGTGCAGATTAAGCTGTATGCAATCATCTATGAGTTGATTGACCAGGTGAAGGAGGCAATGGCCGGGTTGCTGGAACCGCTGCTGAAAGACATTACAGTCGGCGCGGCTGAAGTGCGCAAGGTCTTTGAATTGTCCAAAGGCGCTCCGGTTGCCGGATGCATGGTTGTTAGCGGGCGCATTGCTAAAGGCAAAGTCCGGGTCCGCCGCCGCAAGGAGATCATTTATGAAGGAATCGCCCAGTCGTTGCGTCGGTTTCAGGACGAGGTTAACGAGGTGCGTGCCGGCATGGAATGCGGCATTCGTATCGAAGGGTTCAGCGACTTTCAGATCGGCGATAGCATCGAGTGCTACACGATGGAGAAGATCGCGCAGAAGCTGTGATAATCCGGGCCGCCTGGCCCGAATCGTTGCCAGGCTGGATTGGTCCTCTATGATCCGCTCGTTCCTTAATCAGCGAATATCCGCCTGCAACCCTGTATCGGCATAACCAGGCGAGGAGAGATGCCTTCTCTTAGACTCCAACGCGTGCGTGAGTTGCTGAAGCGGGAGATCGGCGAAGTCATTCGCCGCGAATTCCAGGTCAGCGAGGCGGGCTTGATAACGGTCAACGACGTGGATGTCGCCGGTGATTTGAAGTCCGCGCGTGTCTTCATCAGCATCCTGGGTAACCCTGAACAGCAACGACAGGGGTTAGGCCTGCTGCGCCGCCAACGCAAACGCATCCAGGGACTGGTCGGAGGGGCGATTATTTTGAAGTACACACCGCGGCTGCAGTTCCTGGTGGATGATTCGGTCGCGCGGGGCAACCGCGTGCTGGAGATTATCGAGGAGCTGGAAAAGACCCTTCCAGCGGACCCACCGGAGTAACAACATTGGGCGGGCGCTGCCGTGCTGAGGCTGTTTTCATTGCATGAAGCCACATCCGAAGATTATTGACCGCATTATCGAGGGCCTCCAGCAGAGCCGGTCGGTTTGTGTTGCTGGCCATATCCGGCCAGACGGGGATTGTGTGGGGTCGCAACTGGGCCTGACGCTCGCGCTCCAGAACGCAGGCAAGCAGGTGATGTGCTGGAATGAGGACCGTATCCCGCAGAAGTACGAATTCCTTGATCGGGACGGCCTTATCCAGGGGCCAAAACCCGGGCTGCAATTCGACTGCGTGGTTGCGGTGGACGCAGCCACGTTCGATCGGCTTGGCTTGGTAGGGCAACATATCGCCCAGCGCAAGCTCTTCATCAATATCGACCACCACGAGAGCAACTCGCGGTTCGCCGACCTCAACTGGGTTTCGGCCCGCGAACCATCCACAGGAGAACTGATTTATCGGCTGCTGAAGATTGCCAAGTGGCCGATCACCCGGCGCATCGCGGACTGCTTGTTCACGGCCGTATCCACCGATACCGGTTCGTTTCAATATGCCAGCACGAAGCCCGGCACCTACCACGTGGTCGGCGAACTGGTCAGCCGCGGCGCCGACCTGACCCGAATCTGCAACGAGGTTTACCAGTCCTATCCGCTTCCGCGCGCCCGTCTGCTGCGGCATATCTACAGCCACTTCCGCCTGAC
>CAZHEW010000249.1:0-5494 GCA_964531815.1 uncultured Verrucomicrobiota bacterium | reverse complement strand
CCTTCTCTCTCCACCCAACAGTCAGACCGTTGTGGCGGGAGCCACCGTAGCTTTCGGCGTCACCGCCGCCGGCACGACGCCGTTAACCTACCAATGGCGTTTCAACGGCGTGGCCATCGGTGGCGCAACGGATTCTACCTACAGCATCGCCAGCGCGGTGACGAGCGATGCGGGCAATTATGATGTGGTAATAACCAACTTCGTGGGCAGCGTCACCAGCAGCGTGGCCGTGCTCACGGTCAACAAGTCCCTCGGCACTGTGACGCTCGCCGACCTGAGCCAAACCTACGACGGCGCAGCCAAGGCAGTGACGGCGACCACCACCCCTGTCGGTTTGATGGTGAACCTGACCTATGACGGTTCCGCAGTTGCCCCAACCAATGCCGGGAGTTACACGGTCGTGGGCACGGTAGCGGATGCAAACTACGAAGGCAGCGCGACCAGCACACTGGTCATCGGCAAAGCTGTGGCCGCCGTGACGCTCGGCGACCTGAACCAGCCCCACGACGGAACCCCCAAGTGCGCCACGGTTTCCACCACTCCTTCCGGGTTACTGGCGACCCTCACCTACGATGGCTCGGCCGACTGCCCCAGCGCCGTCGCTTCCTACACTGTTGTGGGCACCATCAATGACGCCAATTACCAGGGCTCGGCCACCAATACGTTGGTGATCCAGCCAGTGTTGCCGTTCTTCACCCAACAGCCGCAGAGCCAGACGGCACTGGTGGGCACGAACGTGACCTTCAGCGCAGTGGCCGGCGGCACACCGCCCCTGGCCTACCAGTGGCGGAAAGATGGCACCCCGATTGGCGGCGCGACCAACCCCGGCTTCAGCATCGCGCCAGTGTCAACGGCAGATGCGGGCAGCTACGACGTGGTCGTCACCAGCCCCTACGGCAGCGCCACCAGCAGCGTTGCCTTTCTGACCGTCAACGAGCCTCTCATCAGCCGCATATTTGCAGTCTCCACCAACGCCATGTCGGGAGGCAGTATCACGGTGCCGGTCAACCTGAGCGCCCTGGGCAACGAGAATGCTCTTGGCTTCTCGCTTACCTATGACCCCACCCAACTCGCCTTCCAGAGCGCCCAGCTTGGGGCGGCGGCGGCCGGCGGCTCGCTGTTCATCAATCCCAGCTTCACTAACCTTGGCCGCCTGGGCATCGCCGTCTCGCAACCTTACGGCGTCAGCTTCCCAGCCGGGACGCAAGAGGTGGTCCGCATCACCTTTCTCGCCCAACCCGTGACTAACACTCTTACCGCGACCATCGGTTTTGCCGACGTGCCGACAGGTCGTCAACTGGTGGACGCCTTCGCCAACATCCTTCCCGCCTCCTATGCCGCCGGAACGGTGGCGCTGACGCCGGTGGACTACGAGGCCGATGTCTCGCCACGACCTGACGGCGATCATGCGGTGACGATCGCTGACTGGGTGCAGGTGGGGCGCTTTGTGGCCGGCTTGGATACCGTGACGAAAGACAGCGAGTTTCTCCGCGCTGACTGCGCTCCGCGCGCCAACCTGGGCAACGGCCACCTCACGGTCACCGACTGGGTGCAGGCCGGGCGCTACGCCGTTGGCCTCGATCCGGTGACGGTGGTAGGGGGGCCGACGGCCGCGAAATCCTTTACCCCCCTCTCCACGGCTGCCAAAGAGTTTGAGCCCAAAGATGGCGACCCAATCCGAACATTGGAAGTTGGGAGCCAGTCCGGGCACCCGGGCCAAAACATCAATGTGCCCATCCTCCTACATGCTCTCGGGGATGAAAATGCGCTTGGATTCAGTATTTCCTTCGATCCCACCCTGCTGAGCTTGAGCAATGCCACCGCAGGCCCGGGAGCTGTTGGAGGGAGCGTCAATTTCAACTCGGCTGCCGCCGCTGACGGTCAGGTGGGCGTCATCGTGGCCCTCTCACCCGGTTCGCTGTTTGCCGTTGGCACCCAGCAGGTTGTCATGCTGCAATTCGCCATCAAGCCGGGAACCACCAATTCCGCCGCGATTGCATTCCAAGATACCCCGGTCACGCGGGAAGTGTCGGACGTTGCCGCGAATGTTCTTTCAACCAGCTACGTTGACGGCCAGGTGGCAATTGCCCCTTTGCCCGTGCTTCAGATCAGCCAGCAGGGCACAAATGTTGTGCTTTCATGGCCCACCCCATCGGGGGCGTTCCTTCTGCAATCGGCGGAATCGCTCTCTTCAGCTTCGTGGGATTTGGCCGCCTTGGATATTGTCACCAACGGTTCCACCGCAACGGTCACGGTCCCGGCTACAAACGCTCACCGCTACTTTCGGCTGCAAGGGAAGTAAGGGCTTAGTCAGGCCGGACATTGTTGCCCGGGCAACGGAGATCAAAGCATTTTGTGCTCGGTCTTGGCGCGCTGGGGGGACTTGCGCTTCGGTGATTCTTGTGCTTTGGCTTCTTCGGCGGCGCGCCCGAGGTTGAGAGCGAGTAGCCGCTCCAAAATCTGGTCGTCGGTCTGGTCTGCGGGCCAGCCGTAGGCGGCGGCCACGGCGGCGTCGAGTTTCTTGTGGGCCAGATCAAGCCAGGCGGGGCGCTCGTTGTAGAGATTGGTCAGGGTGCGTTTCTTGAGCTTGGCGGCGCAGTCGTCGTCGCGGGGCTCCAGGCGCGGATAGCGGACGGTGCCGACCTGGAAGCCGCCGGCGTCGCGGACGGTGCCGCGGTCAATGTAGCGGTCCCACGGGCCGCCGACGGTGCCGGGGAATTCCAGCACGCGGGTTTCGGTCCATTCAGGCGGATTGAGCCAACGTTCGCGCAACTCGTTCAATTCCTTCGCGGCGGCGGCAATCGCGGCGCGGTGTTCGTCAGGCGCGAGACTGCGCGCTCCGCCGCCTCCGCCGTAGACCGGTGGCTCCTCCCGGATTTCCAGAAAGCGCTTCTTCACCATTCGCCGCAAACCGCCGTTCGTTTCGGTCGGCTCCGGCGGCCCAGCACCACTGCGTCGGCTCTTGTACCGCCTGGCGCTCTCGGCTCGACTGCCAGTGATGTCTGCCAGCCATATAAAGAACTGCCGCTTACGTTCCGACGGGATGGTCTGGACGCACCTCCGGCCCAAGCAGATTACCGAGATCAACAAGCCTCCCTTGGGAGGCAGAGGTCTAGATCAAGCCGACTCCAATTCGGCGATCAATTTGGGGAGGACTGAATCCTTGGCGTAGAGCGAGCGTATCCGAGTCGGCACCTGACGGCTGGCCAAACCAGGAGATTGCCGCAGCCGTTGAATTTGCTCCACAACCCGGTCAACGTCGCCATGAGCCACCGATGCGCAAGGATATTCACCTTCGAGGGCATCCAGCATTTCCGACAGGTGACTGGGGCGTGGGCCAATATACAGAACCGGGGCGGCGACAATAAGGACGTTGTATATCTTGCAGGGATGCACCAACCCAACGAAGGGATCCCCCATGACCACGACCTGCAGGTCGGCAGCGGAAAGCGAGCTCGATACTTGACTGAGGGGCTGATAGGGCAGGCAAACGACCTGGGTCAGCTTGCCTTCCTCCGCCCAGCGCTTCACCCGCTTGTATTCGCTGCCGCCGCCCACAAAGCAGAAGACAATTGAGTTGTCTTCCTTCAGCCGCTCGGCGGCCGCGAGGAGCGTGTCCAGCGGATGGCACGGGCTGTGGTTGCCGGAGTACATCACCACGAATTTCCCGTCCAGGCCGTGCGCCTTGCGGAATCGCTCCCGTCCGTCGGCGTCGAATGTCACTTCCGTGTCGTGGGACCAGGGCGGAATGACGAGGACCTTTGCCGGCGCGATACCCTTGGCGACGATGCGCTCGCGCATGAACCGGTCGAGCGCGATGATTTTATGGGCCCGCCGCAGACTGAAGCGCGAAACCCAGTCCAGCACCTTCGCGGTGAGCGAGTTGGGGCGAAGCCACCCGGCGGCGATGGCCTCGTCCGGATTGAAATCCATGACCCAATAGAAGAACCGGCTGTGGCGGAGCCTCGCCAGCCCGGCGCCCAACAAAGAAATCAGCGGCGGCGAAGTCAGGGCGACTACCACATCCGGTCGGGGCAACCGTGCCAGCCGCAAAGAGGCAAGCGCCAGGAAGCTGGCAAAATCCGCAGCCCGCCGCCACTTGGCGCCTTTGCCAAATCCAGTGGATCCCACACGATTAACGCGGATGCCGCGCCAGGTCTCCTGTTTGGGGAATTGCGTTTCCGGTTGATCGTAAGCGCGCCGGCTGGTGACCACGGTTACCTGGTGACCCCGCTCGACCAAACGCAAAGCCACGTCGGTCAGGTACTGCCCCGTTGCCATGACGTCCGGGTGGAAGGTCTGGTTAAGGAAGAGGAAGGTCACAAAAAGATGCTCAAGTGCTGAGACGCCGGATAGATCCGAAGGCGAGACCGGTGTCAGCGGTCAGCGATGAGCAATCAATGAAATGAGGGCCTGCGTGACAGGTTGAATAGAATGGCGCAGAGGATCAGGAAAAGGAAGACGATCGAATGCATCTGGAATGGAAAATCAAAACGCGCATGGACCAGGCACCCGCCGAGCGCCAGCCACATCAACAGGATAAAGCGCCTTCCGCTATAAATGCCCCCACCGCTAAACCAGCGCAGCACCACCGTTGCAAACGCCAGGGCGATTAACGCGCTGCCAACCCAGCCGAACGTGATGCGCGTTTCCAGCCAGTCGTTGTGCAATTGCGCCCACCAATTGGTTTCAGGGGAAATGCGGTAGAGCTTTGAGACGTTCTCGAAAGAGCCCGGGCCGGTGCCGAAAACCGGATAATCCGCCGCGATAGGCCGGGCTCTGTCATAATCCTGCTCCCGCTGCTGGAAACCTTCGCTAAGCATGGCCATTCGCGGCTTGAGCGCTTTCCATCCCAGCGAATAGCCCAGGGCCAGCACCCCGGCGAAGAAAAGAACCAGAACGCCCAATGTCCTTGTCCGCATTCTTCCGGGGGCCTGGCCGTGCGCGGGAAGAAGGAAATGCGTGGCGGCCAGGAGGAGCCCGCCCAGCACGAGCAATCCAAGCGTTATGAGCGTGCCGCCGCGGCTGGTGGAAATGATCGGGCATGCGGCCATGATGGCGCAGCACAGGAGCACCCCATGGTGGCCATAGCGCCCGAATCCGCGCGACCGATGCAGCATCCACCAGAATCCGAGACAAACCGGCCAAAGCAGGTTGAAGTATTGCGAGGCGTTCGCGTAGTAGGCATACGGGCCAAACTGAGTATCGGCCGTCTTATGGATGCCTGGCCGCACGAGAAACAACAACTCGCCCGATCCCTCGAGCCGTTGAATGATTCCTTCCACCCCAAGCAGTCCGCCGTTGATCGCCAGCAACCACAACAGGCGGCGCAACCGGGCAGGAAGGAACTCTGCCTGGATTACCCCGCCCGGCCCAGTTCCCCGGCGCCCAGGCCGTTGTTCGGCAGCGGACTTTCCCAACAGCCAATCGCGGATGGACCAAAACGAGAGCGCCAACCCAAGGTAGCTCCAGAACGCAAACCAGGTCGCGCCGC
>CAZHEW010000248.1:0-5521 GCA_964531815.1 uncultured Verrucomicrobiota bacterium | reverse complement strand
GGGCGTCGGTTCTGGGATCATGCGGGATGGTTAAGCTGCGGAAGCAGGTTCCAAAGGGTGACAAATAGGCAACCTGTGCGCCGAGGCGCCCGGTACGTGGGGTATCGAGGACTTTCATAGAATGGTAACCTTTCTCGTTCCGGCCGTCAGCACCGTCCTCCCGCAAGCTCGTTATGAGCCCGCTGCCGGAGGCGCAGTAGCTGCCTGACCGTGGGATGAAGTTTGCCCGATCCGGGCGCCAAGCCAATCCCAAATTGAGTTGGAGTCGGCCAGCCCGCCTCTGGATGAGGGGAGCCGTGCGGCGGCCCGCTCCGGTCCAGAGGCCTTTCCATCGCTCGTGGCACCCGAGCCCGGCCCGTCCCCACCCCAAACCAGCGAAAATTACCGCAAAGACCTGGGATATCGCTTTTTGACACCCGGCTGTGTGCGTGATAGATTTGTCGAGAGTGACAACGAGTTGTTCCGCATCCACGCCGTGCTCAGCAGGCAAGGGCATGCAAGACGGAAATTCCTGCCAGTGACTATGAACCACACCCCATTCTCTCTTACCGGCTCAGCCCCAATTAGCTTGTGTCGCGGCATGGTGCTATGCCTTGCCATCATGCTTGCGCCAGGCAGTCCTCCGGGCTTTGCGCAGCACGTTGATTCAGTGGCGCTGACGGTCGTCAATGAAAGACCGTATCCTCGCCCGGTTGGTTCTTTTAAATATGACTGGATCAGGGTTGATATTGATTCCCAACACGCGGAATGGCGGTTGGTCTATGATGGCAAGCATTTCGCCACGGTCATTCAGAACCGGGGCAACGTGGTCATCCGCGGGGCGCCTGGACTCGATATGGACGGCTGGGGGTTGTCGCAATACATCCGGCCCTTCTTCCCCTCCGCGGTGAATATGTATGGGGTGGACGGATTCCAAATCATCGGCTACGAAGGCGCGGAACAGGGCGTGTCGCTTCTTGTCACCGGGAGGATTCCCTACGGATACACCGAGGCCGACACGACGGGCCGTTTCACGTTCGACACTTCCATCCAATATGACTCGACGAACAAGGTTGTGAAGACCAAGGGGACCTGTGTCATATCCCTCCCAGCGACGGTGGGCGCGCTTGGACACGGGGACTTGAACCTTGGCAAAATGGCTACGGTAAGGAATCTTGATGTGCCGCTGCTCAAGGGGGGCACGGGTGACACCGGTGATACGGGGGACATAAAGGTCACTGGAAACAACTTGGATTTCGTGTGGGACGTCCGCACTAATCCGTCGCATTTCCCGCAGGATTTTACGGACTGGCTGAACCTCCAGTTCTCCCCGTCCTATAACGAGATTGATGCCGCGCGCCAGGGCTACGACCCGATAAAAGGCGCCTACAAGCCCGGTTTTGACCTCTGCATGACTTCGCAAGTGCCGGACCTGCACATGATCTTCGGCGGTGTGTGCAACCTCAGTCAGGCCCCTTACTATTGGTACGACAATGTCGGTGTGACGCCATTGGTTCTCGCATCGGACGGGCACACCAATTTCACATTTGACGTCAGCACAACCTGGAACTCTCATCCGAACGACGGTCCGCGGGACGAACTTAACGTGGTCGCCTGCGAGGGCACAAACACGTATCTGGGGGTCTACCACACAAAAGACCTTCAAGTGCCCATGACGCGCATCGGTTCGGTCAAGGCATCCGGCACGAATGGTTTTGTGGGGACGATCAAGATTGATCGGGCCAACCAGGGGTATATACGAGTGCGGAGCGACTGACCCGGCGCAACCGCCTGCCCGCCTGGTGCCGCCTCGGCGCCCGGGGTCTGTTTCCACCGGAGAACGGCAGAGAGCAAGGTTGAGGCGAACGCCTGCGGCCTCGCCGCCGGGGGCCGGGCGGCATAAAAAAACTGCCGATTCGATTTGACGCCGGACAGGGGGGCGCTTAGTTTAACGCTCGTTTAGAACGAACGTTTAATTATATGCGCCGAAAGCTTGAAGCCGATCCGCAGACCCGGATCCTGGACGCCGCCGAGCATGCCGTCGCCGAGTGCGGCTTCGCGGGTGCGTCGCTGCGGCAGATTGCGTTGGCGGCGCGCGTGAACCTGGCGACGGTCTATTACTACTTCCGCTCCAAACGCGGCCTGATGGAAGCGTTGCTCAAGCGTTGTTTCGGCCCGCTGCGGGAGGAACACCTGGCGCTGCTGCGGGAGTTTGAGACGGCGAGCAAGGGGCGCCCGCTGCCGGTGGAGAAGATTCTCGAGGCGATGCTGATTCCGC
Source organism: uncultured Verrucomicrobiota bacterium (assembly GCA_964531815.1). GTDB lineage: Bacteria > Verrucomicrobiota > Verrucomicrobiia > Limisphaerales > UBA8199 > UBA8199. The sequence goes on along the minus strand of CAZHEW010000248.1, from coordinate 3,264 downwards.
CCTTGCGCCTGGCCACGCAGGATTCCGCCAGGCGCCAGGCGGTCAGGCGTTTGTTTGGCCGCATTGTGGGGGAGCCGAACGCGGAGACCCAGGCGGTGCTGCGCAGCCAGCGGCTCGAGGTGCGCACCGCCTTTCTGAAGGCTTTCCAGCGCAGCCTGCCGGAGACGCCCCTGCCCGACTTGTTCTGGTCGGTGGAGTTCGTTTCGGGCGCTCTGGCCTTCACCCTGTGCAATCCCCGCAACCTGGAGGTCGAGACGCGCGGCGCCTGCAACCCCGCCAATACTGAGAAGGTGCTGGCCGAGATGATCCGCTTCTTTTCAGCGGGCTTCCACGACCTGGCGCGGCGCAAGCGGAAACGCTGAGCTTCGTTTCCCTTTCTATGGACACAGCATTCTACCAACGGCCCCCGCCGCTTACCCCGCCGCCCGGGGAGCGATCGCGCCGCCCGCTGCACCTGGTGAATTTCTTCTGCATGGCGCCGGAGGCCAAGAGCGTATATCTGAGCGGCGACTTCGACGGATGGCAGCCCACCGCCCATCCCATGACCCGCATGCCCGACGGCGGCTGGACTATCCGCATGGAACTGCCTCACGGCCACCACCAATACGTCTTTCTGGTGGACGGCAAGCCGACGCTCGACCCCAATGCCATGGGCAAGGTTCACAACGAACGCGACGAAGTCGTCTCCCTCATCGCCATCAGTTGACTCCCCAATGCAAGATTTTTTACCTATGATGCCCTCACTCACTCATCGTCCACCAACCTCGAAACAACGCCCGGCCGCGCGCTTCGCCCATGCGCTGACGCTGGCCCTGCTTCCCGCCGCCTGCGCCGTACTGTTGACCGCCTGCCAGCGCCAGGCTCAGGTTCCGCCACCCCCGGTGCCAGAGGTGACGACCATCACGGTGGCCCGGCAGCAGGTCCTGCTGACGACCGAGTTGCCCGGGCGTACATCGCCTTTTCGCATCGCGGAGATCCGACCCCAGGTCAATGGCCTCATTCTCAAACGCCTGTTCACGGAGGGAACCGATGTCAAAGAAGGGCAGGAGCTCTACCAGATTGATCCCGCCCCGTTTCAGGCGGCGCTCGACAATGCCAAGGCTGCTCTCGGCCGGGCGGAGGCTAACCTGCCGGCCATCCAGGTGAGGGTGAACCGCTACAAGCAGGCCCTGGCCGACAAAGCGGTCAGCCAGCAGGACTTTGATGATGCGTCAGCCGCCCTGAACCAGGCCGAGGCAGATATCAAGTATTACCGGGCAATGGTGGAAACAGCGCTCATCAATCTGAACTACGCCCATGTGGTCTCGCCGATCTCCGGCCGCATCGGAACCTCCACCGTAACCGATGGCGCGATCGTGACAGCGTATCAGCCGGTAGCCCTCGCCACGATTCAGCAACTGGATCCAATCTATGTTGATGTGCCTCAATCGGCGACGGACCTTCTGCGCCTTCAACGACGGCTGGCGGCGGGGCAAATCAAGCACGACGCGACAAACGCGAACAAGGCCCAGCTCATCCTGTCGGACGGCTCGGGCTACCCGTTGGAAGGAACGCTGCAGTTCCAGGACATTTCGGTGGATCCGACCACCGGCTCGGTCATTCTGCGGATGGTCTTCCCGAACCCGAACGGGGTTCTGCTGCCGGGCATGTTCGTCCGGGCGGTGGTTAGAGAGGGCGTCAATGAGCAAGCGATTCTGATTCCGCAACAGACGGTGGCGCGTGATCCCAAAGGCAATCCTTTGGCCCTGATCGTGGCCTCGGACGGCAAGGTTGAACAACGCCAACTGACTTTGGACCGGGCGATCGGCGACCAATGGCTGGTCACATCGGGCCTTGCGCCCGGGGACCGGGTGATTGCAGAGGGTATTCAAAAGGTCCGGCCCGGCGCCCCGGTCAAGGAGGTGCCCTTCGGCAAGGACGTCATACCGGAGACGGCCGCGCCCCCGGCAGCAGCCGCCAAACCAGCCGCAAAGTCGAACTAAGCAGGGCGCGCCATGTTATCGAGATTCTTCCTCAAACGCCCGGTCTTTGCCTGGGTAATCGCCATCATCCTGATGGTGGCAGGCTGCCTGGCGATCTACAACCTGCCCATTTCGCAGTATCCACCCATCGCGCCACCGTCCATTGCCATCCAGGCCTTCTATCCAGGGGCGTCGGCCGAGACGGTCGAGAACAGTGTCACCCAGATCATCGAGCAGAAGATGACCGGCTTCGACAAGATGTTGTATTTGTCTGCGACCAGTGATTCCGCCGGCGCCTCGCGTGTCGAACTAACCTTCGCTCCGGGGACCGATCCGGACCTGGCCTGGGCGCAGGTGCAGAACAAACTCCAGCTCGCCATGGCGAGCCTGCCGGATGTGGTGCAGCGCGCCGGCGTCAAAGTGAGCAAGAGCACTCGAAACTGGCTGATGATCGTAGGCCTGGTTTCAGAGGACCGGAGCATGGATGGGGATGACTTGCGGGATTATGCCCAATCCAACCTGGAGAAGGTGCTGTCGCGGGTGCCAGGGGTGGGTGAGGTCGAGATCTTCGGCGGCCAGTACGCCATGCGCATCTGGCTCAATCCTGACAGGTTGACCGATTACCAGATGACGATTGAAGATGTTATCGCTGCGCTGCGGGCCTACAACGTGGAGGTGTCGGCCGGCCAGTTCGGCGGGGTGCCGGCTGTCGAAGGCCAGCGTCTGAACGCCGCCATCATCGTTCAAAGCCTGCTGAAGACACCCGACGAGTTTGCGTCCATTCCCCTGCGCACCAACCCGGACGGCTCAATCGTGCGCATCAAGGATGTTGGCCGGACTGAACTCGGGACCGATACCTACGATATCGTAGCCTACCACAACGGCCGGCCCTCCTCCGCCCTGGCTATCCGGCAGGCAGCGGGTGCCAACGCTCTCGAAACGGCTGATAACATCAGGGCCAAGTTGGCCGAGATGAGCCAGTATTTTCCCCCCGGTATGAAGGTTGTGTATCCCTATGACACTACTCCCTTCGTGCGGGTGGCCATCAATGAAGTCGTTAAGACCCTCATCGAGGCCATCATTCTGGTCTTCCTGGTGATGTATCTGTTCATGGGCAACATGCGCGCCACCCTGATCCCGACGATTGCTGTGCCGGTCGTGATCCTGGGAACGTTCGCCGTGCTCGGGTTGTTTGGCTTCTCCATCAACATGCTCACCATGTTTGCCATGGTGCTGGCCATCGGCCTGCTGGTGGACGACGCCATCGTGGTGGTGGAAAACGTGGAGCGGATCATGAGCGAGG
>CAZHEW010000247.1:0-5527 GCA_964531815.1 uncultured Verrucomicrobiota bacterium | reverse complement strand
GACTCGACCGGGCGCATCCTGGATTTCGATCTGTTGCCGGAGTTTGATTACGTCGTGGGCAGTGCGGCTGAGGCTTACGAAGGCCGGCTGGAGCGGTATCGGCGAAGCGTCGCCTTCGTGAAGCCCGACCTGATCGTGATCTGCGACGACCTCTGCGCCACGAACGAGGCGACCTTTCAGTTCATGCTGCACGCGCCGAAGGCCTTTGCGGTGGACGAGGCCGGCGGGCGAGCGACCCTCGAGCAGCCGAAAGCCGGGGTGGCCGTGCAGTACCTTGCTCCCGCGCCGCTGAACTTCCGTCAATGGGACGGCTACGAGCCGAAACCCGAACGGGAGTTCCCCACCCAGTGGCACCTCGAAGCCGGCACGCAGGAGCGGCGCCGGGAAATCCAGGTGTTGACGGTCATCGTGCCCTACCGCGCGGGCAAGGCCGGTGAATGGAAGGCCCGGCGACTGGAAAGCGGCACGGCGGTAGGCGTGCGCCTGGAGATGGATGGCAAGCCTGTGGTCGTGGCTTTCCGGAAAGCCCACCAGCCCGGCACCGCGCTGCTGCAGGATATGAGATTCGACAACCCGGTGGCGCTCTTTATCAGAGACAAGCAGGCATACAAATAGCAGGGGCCGACGATGCGGTCTCTGCTCTTGAAATGGGCCAACTGCCGTCGGCGCCTGCGGGCGCTTTGTTTGATTTGCATCAAGACGGGCCTCCCGGGGTGGTGTAGGTTGAGCGCATGAGCGAACAACCTTTGTTGGATGCCAAGAGCGAGCGAGTTATATCGCTGAATCAGGAAACACAGTTTGCCGCGAACGGCATTGTCAGCCGCACTTTGCTGCGCACTGCCGCCGCGCGGGTGGTGCTGTTTGGATTCGCCGAGGGGCAGGAACTGACCGAGCACACCTCGACGCAGCACGCGCTGGTGCAGGTCTTGTCGGGCGAGTGCGAGTTCTCGCTGGGGGGAAAGCCGCACAGCCTGAAGCCCGGCGATTTCCTCCACATGCCGCCCAATGTGCCGCACGCCGTGAAGGCGACGAAGCAGTTCTCGATGCTGCTGACGCTCTTCAAGCCTGCATAGATCCAGGCGGTGCCACCGACCAGGAATGAGTTAGGGGAGGCGGCTTGAGGGGGGCGTTGGGGATGCCGTATACGATTGAGGCGAACACGAATGTGGCGGACCCGGCGGGGTGGACGGCGATCTGGACAACGAATCCGGCGGCGCTGCCGTTCTAGTTCACGGACTTCGATGTGCGCATCGCCACGCATCCGCAAAAGTTCTACCGCGTGCGCCAGCCGTAAGGGGGAGAAGGAAGAAGGATGAATGAAGGGTGCTCGCCGTCGCGGACCTCACCTAAATGCCCAGTTCGCGCACCAGTTCTTCCACGGTCAGGCCGTGATGCGCGGCGACATCCTTGAGCACGCCGTGCAACAGGCCGACTTTGAGCGGGCGATGATTGGGAATGCTGACATGATGTTCGCCAGCGCGTTGGGTGGCCACTTGAATGTGGGAGCCTGTCTGCCGGCGAGTTACGTAGCCCAAATGCCGGAGGGCGCGGGCGAGTTCAGCGCCGTTGCAGTCCCGGGGAATCTTCACGCGGCGAGCACTTCGTCCCGGACGTAGTGCAGGCGGATGAGCTTGGGGCGTTCCGATTCCTTGGCGAAATGGCAGGCGACAGCGTCTTTGACCATCACGCGCAGGTCGTTCCAGTCCTCGCCCTGCGTGAAAATGCTGTAGCCGAGCGCGCGTGCCCAAAAGCCGCCCTCCTCAGCTTCGCGCACTTCAAAGATGATTTCGCTCATGTTTTGAGTCTCGCCCGCAGAGGTGGTTTTGGCAAGGGAGATTCAGTTTCAGCCAATCAGTTCACCCCGCCCGCCCGCTCTCCCGGGCGAGGCGGGAGAACATCTCCGCCTGCTCCAGCAGCAACAGGTCTTCGTCCAGCTCCCGGACGGTGTAAGGCAGGCGGTGAGTCCAATTGGTGGGGGCGACCGAGCCGGGCGTGTTGAACCGGGCCGTCATACCGAATACATCCGTAATCTGAAACACCGCCAGCCAGGAGGGCGATTGCAGGACCGTGCGCGTGAATGCTTCGTGCAGTTGATCGGTAAACTCGCGCGGCGGCTCGACGCCCCGCAAACCGGCGAACTCCATCGTCTGGCGCAGCTCGCGGCGATTGGCTTCGACATCCTTGCCCGCGTCAATGGCTTGCCAGCACTCGGCCCATGCCGCGGCCATCGGCGGATGATCGTGCGTGGTGGGCTGCGAGAGCGATAGCCGCGGATATTGCTTCGGATCCGAATAGGAGCCGTCGCGCTCGCGGAACAGCGTGGGGATGCGGAAGCCGGGGATGCCGAGCTTTTCCAAAGTGGGCGCCACGTATTCGGGCACGACGCCGAGGTCCTCGGCGACGACCGTGGTCTCGCCGGAACCTTCGAGGACAACGCGAAGCAGCTCCTCACCCTGGGCCTGGTTGGCGGCCTTGTGCTCGGGGGTGTCGTCGGGGAATTGCTTGAAGCCGGGCAGGCGCCCGCCGGTCCGGGCGGCGGCCTCGGCCTCGGTCAGCGGCAGGAACTCCGCATTGCGGTCCGGCGTCCACGGGAACGAGTAGATGCGGAAGAAGCCGAGCGCGTGGTCAATGCGGTAGAGGTGGAAGACCTTCTGGATATTGCCGACGCGAGTGCGCCACCAGTCGAAATTGCGGCGGCGCAACTCATCCCAGCGATAGTTGGGAATGCCCCAATTCTGGCCCCACTTCTCGGTGAAGGCGTCCACCTTGAACACCTTTTCCGGCGGGGCGCCGCCGCTCCAGTCCAGGTCAAAGATGTCTGGATTGGCCCAGACATCCGCGCTGCAGCGGCCCACGCCGAACGGAATGTCACCCATCAGATAGACCCGCCGCTCCCCGCCGTAGGCCTTGAGCGATTGCCACTGGCTAAACGCGAGCCATTGCACGTACTTGAAGAAGAGCTGCTTCCTCGCGAGCGAAGCGCGGCGCTTTTCGGGCAGCGACAGCAGCCAGTTGCACGCGGCGGACGGCGAACGATGGTCCGGCGCCCAGCGGTCCCAGGTGGGCGAGTTCCCGTTTTCCTCCATCAGCGCGCGAAACAGGGCGTAATCGGACAGCCAATCGCTGTTCTCCGCCTCAAACGAGCGGAACTGGGAGCCGCGCTCGTCTGCCGGATCGAGGTGATGCGCGGTGAAGTGCTCGAAGGCGGCTTCGAGCAGCTTGCGCTTGAGCGCCTTCACCCCGGGGTAATTGACCGGCCCGTTGCGCAACTCGGCCACCCGATCCGGCGGCGCCAGTCTTTTGAATACCTCCGGTGTCAGGTCTGGAGTGTGGCGCGGGGACAGGGCGATGGTGGACGGCTCGATCGCCAGCGAACTGAGCGCATTATAAGGGCTGTTATCATCGCTGACCTCGTTGATAGGCAGGGTTTGAAGGATGTTCAGGTGGTGCCGATGGCACCAGTCAATCATCTGGCGGACGCCCTCGGTATCGCCAATGCCGATATCCTCCTCGGTGCGGATAGCAAACACCGGCTCCAGAATGCCGGCCAGCGACTGGTTGGAACTCAGTTTCATACAGGCGTGGGCCGCGGTTCAATGTAACGGACTTCGGCTGGGATGCCCAGCCGGGCCAGGAGTTCGGCTTCGATGCTGCGTTTGGGATCATCGGCCGGCCACATGGCGCTGGCAAAGTAATCCTCGGAGATTTCGAGCGCGACTTGCAGTTGTCGTTCGGAGGGGGTGAGGTGGTAACGGAGGCCGGCCGCGCGGGTTTGGGCGAGCACTTCGGCGACCTGGGTTTCATAAAAGGAGATCTCCCGGACCCGGTATCGCTGGTCGAGCCGGGGCCCGGCCTGGAGCAGGACGCCGGTGCGGCCGCAGGCGCATTTGTCGCGGCAGAGCTCGGCGGCGACCCGGGTGCGGTAGCGGAGCAGGGGCATGGCCTCGCGCGCAAGGGTGGTGATGACCAGCTCGCCGTCGCAGACTTCGGCCAGGAACTGGTCTTCGTGGATGTGGAACATCCCCACCTCGCATTCGACGCAAAGGCCGGGATTGAGGATTTCGCCCAGGCCGAAGTTGCAGCGCACCGCGGCAAAGAGGCCGGCGGCGATTTGCTCGCGGGTTTCCTTGTCCACGGGGCGGGACAGCAGGACGGTGCGCAGGTGGAGGGATTGGGGGTCAATGCGGCGCTCCTCGGTGGCGCGTGTCAGATCGAGGGCGTTGGTGGGGGTGGTGATGAGAATGGTGGGGCGGTAGTTCTGGAGCATCGCCAATTGGTAATCAATGTGCAACGGGTCTTCGGCGATGACCGAGGCCTCGATGAGCTCAGCCCCCCGCACGTAACCCACCGCGCCGGACTGCGTCAGCCCGCCCAGGGAGATGAGGATGACGTCATTGGCGGTGACGCCGCTCGCCGCGAGCTGGCGGGCGACCAGCCGGCTCCAGTGGGCCAGGTCGTTGCGTGTGTGGCCAATCACCAGCGGTTTGCCGTTCGGGCCAAGAGTCGTGTGCAGGCGGATTACCTCGCGCAGCGGAAAGGCGAACATGCCGTAGGGAAAACTCTCCACCATGTCTTCCTGCGTGGTGAAGGGCAGCCGGTGCAGGTCGCCCAGGGATTGAAGGCGGAAATCCCCCAGCTTCTCGCGGTAGCGGCGAACGTTGCGGCGCAGCCGGGCAAGCAGCGCCTGGAGGCGCTCAAGCTGCATCTGCTCCAGCTCGGGGCGGGGAATCTGTTCGTAGCGGCGATCAAACGTGCTCATGGTAGAAGACAACTGCAGCGGACATTTCAGCCTTTGCCGAGGTAGGCCCGTTTGACCTCGGGGTTGTGCGCCAGGTCGGCAGCGGGGCCTTCGAGGACGATTTCGCCGGTTTCCATGACGTAGGCGCGGTCGGCGATCTGGAGCGTGGCGATGGCGTTCTGCTCAATCAGCAGCACGGTCAGGCCGAGGTCTTTCATCTTGAGAATCGAGGCAAAGACCTCTTTGACCATGAGCGGCGCCAGGCCCATGGAAGGTTCGTCCAGCAGCAACAGCCGGGGGCGAGCCATGAGGGCGCGCCCCAGCGCCAGCATTTGCTGCTCGCCGCCCGAAAGGGTGCCCGCTACCTGCTGCAGCCGTTCGCGCAGGCGCGGGAAACCGGCCAGCACCGTCTCCATTTGCAGGGCGCGGTCGGGATTGTGGTAGCCGCCGATGAGCAGGTTCTCGCGGACGGTCATGTCGGCGAAGATCATCTTGCCCTCGGGCACCAGCACCGCCGAGTTGCTGACGCTGCGCCAGGCGGGTTGGCCGGTCGTGACGCGGTGATTAATGACCACCTCGCCGGCCCGGGGCGGCAGCAGGCCGATGATCGCCTTGAGCAAGGAGGACTTGCCGGCGCCATTAGCCCCGAGCAGTCCGACGATCTCGCCGGCGCACACGTGCAGACTGGCGCCGTGGACCACTTCGAGACTGCCATAGCCGCAGCTCAGATTTCTTACCTGGAGCAACATGTCGGGGTTGGGCTGGCCGGGCGGCTCGGGAGCGCCTCCC
>CAZHEW010000246.1:0-5567 GCA_964531815.1 uncultured Verrucomicrobiota bacterium | reverse complement strand
AGATAGGGAATGCAGGTCTGCATTTCCTCCGCGGTCGGCTTGCGGTTGCCGGAGGTTTGGCCGGGCGTGTCGGGCCGGCATTTGAGGATGTTCCCGATATAGACCGACTCACGGGCCAGGCCCATCGCGCAGATGATCTTGGTCAGCAGTTCGCCCGCCCTGCCGACAAAAGGCTCGCCCTGGGCATCTTCGTCGGCTCCCGGCGCCTCGCCGATGAACATGAGCTGGGCGTTAATGTCGCCCACGCCAAAGACCACGTTTCTGCGGGCGGCCACGAGCCGGGGGCACTTCACGCATGCCAGCGCGCGCTGGCGCAACTCAGCGAAACCCGCCGCCTTGGCCTCCGAACTCAGCGCCGGCAATGCCGCCGGGAGAGCCGGTTCGCCGGGCGGAGCCAGGGAGAACATCGGGTCCACGGGTTGGGGCGGGGGCGGCGTGGGTTTGGCCGCCAGCCGAGGCAAGGGCGGGGGCGCGGGTTTTGCAGGGCAGGCAGGAGGGGCAACCGGCGGCGGTTCCTGCAGCCCCGCCAGCGTCTCGGGCGAGACCGGGACAAACTGAACCCCGCGCTCTTGCAGCTCTTCCAGGTGCTGAATGACCGCGTCAAGCGCTCGATGATACGCTGTGGACATTCAAGCAAGCCTAGCCGCGGCGCCGCCCCGGCACGAGTGATTTCTTCTTTCGCCTCCCCCTCACCCCTGGGGAGAGAACTTCCCGAACTACCGGTTCGCGCGCAGCCCCACTGAACCCCTCGCTCGCCCTAAAAGGCACCCTCTCCTCCTCCGAGGGCTGAGCATTACCCACATCTTTAGTCACTGTCGCAAGCCAATCCCAAGGGATTGCATCGTTCAGCCCAGGGTTGGACCGCCGGGGCAAAGGGGAGCGGTCCTACCCTGGGAAAAGCGCGCCCAATGAACCAACCAACCCTGAAAGGGTTGTATCTGACGCCCAGTCCTGCGGCTGCAACCCTTTCAGGGTTGAGGACCCCTTCGGCCACCAACCCAGGGTAGCTCGTGCCTCGCAACCCCGGGCTGGAAGATCGAATCCCGTTGGGATTCACGGGTTTGCTGTCTCGAGTTGTGGGTAATGCTCAGCTCCGAGAGGATGAGGGGGAACTGCCTCATAGACACGGCCAAATACGGGCTTGACTTGCACCGGCATTGCGGTCAAAACTCATCCTGATGGTTTGAAATTGATTGCAGCAAGTGCCTGGCTCCTTGTCTGGGCCGGGCGGCAACAAGATGAAAACGTCAGTTCAGGGCAGCCTTCCGCCAGCCAGGGGTGGAGAGCGGTCTGATGGCGGGAAGGCTGCTCCCTTATGGCCCTACAACCCAAAAGCAATCCCTCTATGAAACAAAGCTCCCTATGCAGCTTCGGCCTGCCGCCTTGCGCGCGGGCGTTCCAACTCGGCGCAACCGCTGTTCTCTTTGCGCTGGTCACCATCCAGTCCTCGCCGTCAGCAACGCTGTTTCTACAGCACAATGTAACGCCACGGGTCGGCGGCGGCTACTACCAGGGAGTGACCGACGCCTGGATGGAATACAGCAACGAGCGGAATTACGGCGGTTCCGGCGCGCTCTACGTCGGGGAGCATTCCGAGGGGCTGGGCGACTCGATTATCCTGAGATTTGAAATGCCGCCCGTCACCTGCCAGGGCATTGGCGCGGCCGGGCTTGGCCTGTGGTACGCCGGCACCTACCAGATGAGTTATGACAGCACGGCACTCCTGATTGACCCGCGCCGCATCAAGAGCGGATTCAGTTGGTATGAAAACACCGGGGTAGGGGACCCCGGCCACGGCTGGAATGGCCATGGCGTGAACTTCCACTACCGCGATGACGCCAACAGCCTCGAATGGACTTCCCAGTACGCCGGCTATTACGACAGCATTGACGACGGCAACAGCAAACCGTGGATCAAGCGCACCGGCGGCACGGTCACCAACGCCTACGAACCCGGGCAGTGGGTTCCTTTCAATGTCCAACCCTCGGTGGCGCAGTGGTACGCGGGAGCGGCCAACAACGGCCTCGGACTCTACGTGCAAGGTCATGTGGGCAGCGATAACACGGCGGATGGCATCTTCTCCTCGCGGGAGTCCGGCCTGGCCAACTACGGGCCCTATTTGTTCATCACTTACAACAGCGCGCAGATCAGTTGGAACGGCCTGGCCAACTCCAGTTGGGATGCCGCCAGCACCAATTGGACGGTGGGCGGCTACCGGGGGACTTATGGCAACGGCGACTTTGTCACCTTCGCGGACGGTGCCAGTAACCCTAGCATCTCCGTTGCCGTCGGCGGGGTCTTGCCCGGCTCAGTTTCCATCAACAACAGCTCTACCGCCTACACCTTTTCAGGCGGAAGCATTAATGGCAGCGGCACGCTGGCCAAACAGGGCGCCGGCCAGGCCACCCTTTTGGCCGGCAACGGCTACAGCGGGCTGACGCTGGTCAAGGCCGGCGCGCTGATCGTCGCCGCCAACAATGCGCTGGGCGCCACGGGCAGCGGCACGATCGTCAGCAACGGCGCTGCCCTGGGTTTTCAAGGCAGCGTGAACTACAGCAGCGCCGAGCCGGTGACGATCTCCGGAGGAGGAGGCGGAGGAGGCGCACTCTACGCCGTCAGCGGCCACAACATCTTTGCCGGGCCCGTCACGCTGGCCGCCAACAGCACGGTCGGAGTGGATGAATCCCTCAGCCTGACGCTCAACGGTGCCATCGGCGGCAACTTCGGCTTTACCAAGACCGGCGGCGGCCAGTTGAGCTTGTCAGGGACCAGCGCCAACACCTACAGCGGCGCAACCTTCATCAACGCCGGAACGCTCCTCCTGGGCGGCTCGGCGACTGTCCCCAACAGCCCGCTCATTGCGGTGGGCGGCGGCGCGAGGCTGGATGTTGCGACTGTAACGGGCGGTTTCATACTGGGCGGCGCGGTCGCCCAAACGCTCAAGGGCAGCGGCACCGTCATCGGCAATGTCGCCGCCAAGTCGCCAGCTCGCCTCGAACCGGGCGACAGTCCCGGAACCCTTACCTTCCTCAACGACCTGACCCTGGCGGCGGGCGTGACCAATTACTTCGAGCTGACCAACTCGCTGGCCATCGGCGGCGGCACCAACGACCTGATGATCGTTGAAGGCGATCTGACCTTGAACGACAACGTCATGGCGATCACCGTGCTGGGCGCAGAGCCGTTGAGCGCGGGCAGCTATCGCCTCCTCAATTATGCCGGGGCCAAGACCGGCTCGTTCAACCCGACGCCCGTTTTCCTGAGCGGCGGCCCCGCGCCCGGCAGCACAGTGTGGATTGACGAGAGCCAGCTCAACGAGGTCAATCTCGTGGTGGTGACTCCCGTTTCCACCGCAACGTCGGTGTCAGCGTTACCGAATCCATCTCTGCCGGGGGAAGGCGTGACGATCACGGCCACCGTAACCCCGCTCAATCCGGGGACCAACGGCGTGCCGACCGGCAGTGTCACCTTCCAGACTAATGGCGTCCCGCTCGGCCCGCCCGTGCCGCTGGACAACGGTGTGGCGGCCATGTCCACCACCAGCCTGGCGCACGGCTTCGGCACGATTTGGGCCGAGTACCCGGGCAATATCAAATTCCTCGGCAGCACCGGCAGCGTCGTCCACCTGGTCAACACGCCGCCCATCCCGGGCTGCCATGTTGTCTATGTGCTGAAGAACGAGGAACTGGTCCTGCCGGTCGCGGCGCTGCTGGCCGGGGATCATGATCCTGACGGCGACCCCCTGAACATTACGGAGGTCAGCGCCCTAAGCACCAACGGCGGCACCGCGGCGCTGATCGGCACAGGCAAACTGGCCTACCTGCCCAAGCCCGATTATATCGGCAGCGACCTGCTCACTTACACCCTGGCCGACCCCTACACCAACGTCACCGTCCCGATCTACATCCACGTGCTGGCCGGGGACGGCCTGACCCATAACATCGTCGGCATCACCAACCAGGGCGGCGGGGCGGTTACGCTCACCGCTACCGGCATCCCGGGCTGGACTTACGAGGTCCAGTCAGTCAGCAACCTCACCTTCCCGCTGTCCTGGCAAACCCTCTCCACCAACATCGCCGGCACCAATGGTCTCTTCCAGTTCACCGACCTTGGCGCGACCAACGCCGAGGGGTACTACCGCACGGCCACCTCAACCAACCCGCCCGATTACCAGATGTACGACGCCGAACTGCTGCAACTGGCAACCATCGCCGGCGGCACCCACATCGGCCCAATGCTCCGCGAAAGCCCATCGCTGTCCTCCCTCGGCGCGACGCGCATCGAGCTACAGATCAGCGGTTTGGCCACCATCAGCAGCTTCTTCGACGTGTTCACGGAGGTGAGCCTCGACAACGGCCTGACCTGGCACCCCGCCACCAACGGACCCATTCCGTTGATCCTGGTGGGCGGCACGCCGCTGAACCAGTTCCAAAATGAAAACCTCCCCCCGTTGGCCGGCCAGTATATCTCTCCGCCGGAGTGGCCTGAACTTTATCCGCCGGGTGTCCTTATCAAGAACCTCACCCTCCACGGCTTCACCGACACTTTCCCGCCCCCAGCCCCGGGCGAGGTCTTGCAGTATCATTTTGAGGCCATGCTGGATTTCCAGGTGTCCTTTGACGGCGGGCACCTCTTCCAGCCGTTCAGCGTTCCAGCTAAAATACTCATGCAGATCAAGGGCCGCGTGATCGGACCGTAGCCGCACCAGGGCACGCCAGGCGGTTCAAAGGTGCCTTCGCCTGCCGGGCCGCCGGGCCGCCGGACGTCAGCCCGGCCGCATTACCGGTCGCCTTATTGGCAGCGCGTATGCCGAACCCGGACATTTTACCCCTGTAAAGCCGGAGCGCGCGCATCCTGCCCGCTTACACGGTCCGAATGGACTAAGCGGGCAAGATGCCCGCGCTCCAGTCTGCCGGCATATCGTCAGGGGCAAATGTCCAGGCTCAAGCCGGCGAAGGGGCGCGGACATTCCTGTCCGCCCTGCGGATGGTGCGCCAGACAGGCGGACAGGAATGTCCGCGCTCCTTCCTGCCCGTCCGTGCTCCTTCATGCCTCCGCGCTGCCTTTGGCGCAGGCTCGAAAACGGCTGGCCTCCGCTGCCCGCTGCCTCACCCCTCCGTTCTACCTCCGTTCTACCTCCGTTCTACCTCCAGCAGGCAGACCCAGGTACTACGGAGGGGGAACGGAGGTAGAACGGAGGTATCCGCCCGGCGGGACGGGGGCAACCGACGCGCGGCACGGCAACCGCGCAGTGAAGCAGCCCGCAGGCGCACTGAACAGGGTGGTAGGCTCGTGAAACCCGGCCGCAAAGACCCAGCGCGGACTCCGCAGGCACGGCTCGCTCGTCCCTCGCTCGCCAGCCTGCTCCGCTCTGTTCTTGAGCTCACTGACCTGGGGGACAGACAGCACGGAACCCTATGTCGTAGCTCCTGTCGTCCGGCGTGCCGCCGCGGCCGGCCGCCCGGCAGTAGCCCGCGCCGTAGAGCCAACCGCCGCCGCGAAGCACACGGTACGAGCCCGACTCAGGACCCCTCGGGTCAGTCTGCGAGCCACTCGAATATGAGCCA
>CAZHEW010000245.1:0-5581 GCA_964531815.1 uncultured Verrucomicrobiota bacterium | reverse complement strand
ACGAGATAGGGGTCTTCGCCGAAGTTCTCGAAATTGCGCCCGCCGAGCGGGGAGCGTACGAGGTTGAGCATCGGCGCCAGGAGCACGTGCTGGTCGAGCGCCAGCATCTCCTCGGCCAGCACCCGCCCGAATTCGCGCGCCGCCGACTGGTCCCAGGTGCAGGAGAGCGCGAGGGCACACGGCAGCGAGGTCGTGCGCGTGCCTTTCTTCTCGCCCACCGGCCGCAGTCCCTGGCGGCCATCAAGCATGGCCAGTTGGCCGATGCCCAGCCGCGGCACGCCGCCGGAGATAAATGCCCCATGACAGAGCGCGACCTTCTCATCGAGGGTGAGCTGCGCCAGCAGATCACCAGCCCGTTCTTCCAGCGGTGCCTGGGGATTCTTATAGAGCGGCGCCTCGGCAGCCATCAGGCCCGTCGCCAACAGGGCGCACCCGCACAACAGGGCAATCACGGCGGCACGAAGGCTGGCTGTCGAGGTCAGTATGAGAGCGGTTCAGAACTCGTTTGGCGGTTGTCCTGCCGGAAGGCCGCCGCTGCCGGTCAGCGGCGCGCGCGGGCAGTAGTGGCTTTGATATACTCGACTTCCGCCGGATCGTAGGCCGCACCGTTGGTGCGGAAGATATCGTGGAACCAGACGGGCGGTTCGGCCTGATACTCCTTCTTCCAGGAATCCCAGGGGTAGATCGTCTGCGATTTTCCATTCACAAATCCCCAGTTATAAGCGCCCACGTTCTCCTGCTGAAAATAGCCCAGGATGGGATCAAACTGGCTTCCGTTCGGGCGGGCCATGTACTCGGTGCAGAGGATCGGTCGGCGGTAGCGCTGCAGGTTCTGCACGCATTTCCGCGCCTCTTCCAAATTCCCATAGCAGTGGAAGCTGATCACGTCGGAGCACTCGATCTGGCACCGCTCCATGGGGGTGAGCTTGGCCGGGTCGGACCAGTTGCCAATCCAGACGCCGCAGGTGAGGGGTTGCGACGGCCGAACCTCGCGGGCCCAGGCGAAGGTCTTCCGCAACAACTGCAGCGCCACCTCGGCCTTGTTCGCGAGTTCCACGTCGCGGTACTGCGGCACCGGGTTATCGGGTTCGTTGAACAGGTCCCAGACCTGCACGCGGCGGTCGCGGCGGAAGTGGCCGATCACGGCTTGAACGTAGGTCTTGAGCGCATCCTGGCGGGCGGGATCGCGGAGGATCTCCGCGCCGGGGCTCTGGACCCAGCCGGAGTTGTGGATATGGGGCCGCGGCTCGCGCTGCTTGCCCGGCTTGGGGAACGGATCCCAAACCCCGTCGAACAGGACAACCATCGCGCCGATGCGATGCTTCGCCGCGAGATCCAGGAACTGATCCATGCGCTTGAGGAAGCCTTTGGGGTCCTGCTGCCAGGCGAGGTCATGCAGAAACACGCGCACGCTGGTAAAGCCCAGATCGGCGGCCCAGCCGAGTTCGCGGTCAATCGTCGCCGGATCCCACGTGTCCGCCTGCCACATCTCGAGTTGGTTAATGGCGGTGCTGGGGATAAAGTTACAGCCGACCAGCCAGGGTTGCGTGGCTTGCCAGGCTTGGGCTTCTTGCGGGGTCCACTGCCGGTTATGGGGGGCAGCCGCGTCGCGCTGCGCCGTGGCGCAGCCGGTTACGCAAATCAATACAGCCAACAGAGGCAGGTTCTTCATAATCATGATTAGTGTCTGGACAATAAGTGGCGCTATTTCTGTTTCGATTCAATCTCTTTCCAGCCGCCCAGGGGCAGAACCCTGGCGCGGGCGGCCCAGGCATCCCACTGGTCGGCGAGCCGCCGGACCTCCTGGGGCCGCTTCGGGGCGAGGTCATGCATTTCCGTGCGGTCCTTCTCCATGTCGTAGAGTTCCCAGGGCTGGTTTGCCTTAGCGACCAGTTTCCAGCGGCCTTCGCGGACAGCGCGGTTGCTCTCATGTTCCCAGAAAAGGGGCACAGCGCGGTTGAGGGGCTTGCCTTGGAATGCCGGCGTCAGCGAGATGCCCTCCATGGGCAGGATTGGCTTGCCGTCCCATTGGAGCGGATACCCGGCGCCGGAGAGGTCCACGCAGGTGGCCATCAGATCAATGAGGTGGCCGACCTGCGGTTCGAGCCGCCCCCGGCGCGCGGACGGGATGCCGGCTGGCCAATGGACGATCAATGGGGTGCTGATGCCGCCTTCATGCACCCAGTGTTTGTATTCGCGGAAGGGGGTGTTGGAGACATTGGCCCAGTCGCGGCCGCAGGCAATGTAGCTGTTTGCCGGTCCGGGCATCACCTGCCGGCCGGACTTTACTGCCCGGCCATCGCGCGTTTGCATCGGCAGCCGGATGCGGGTCTGGAGCGTGTCCAGGCTCATTGGCTTTAGGTCCGCGGCGGGTGGCTCCGGGAGCCGGGTGCGGCCCATATCCTCGGCACAGGCGCCGTTGTCGTTCAGGTAGAAAATGACAGTGTTATCGAACTGGTCCGAGCGCTTCAGTGCGGCCAGGATGCGCCCGATGCCCTGGTCCATGTTGTCAATCATCGCCGCGAAGACCTCCATGCACCGCGCCTCCCAGGCTTTGTTCTTCACGTTGTCCCACTCACCGACGGTCGGCGCGCAATCCCATTTCGGGTCAATCAGGCCCATCTGCTTGAGGCGTTCGAGCCGCGCCTGGCGCACCGGCGCATAGCCGGCGTCATATTTTCCGCGGTACTTGGCAATGTCTTTCTCCAGCGCCTGCATTGGCCAGTGGGCGGCGGTATAGGCGAGATACATGAAGAAGGGTTTGCCCGGAGATTCCTGCTGGTGCTGCTGCAGGAAGCGCACCGCGTTGTCGCTCAGCGCGTCGGTATAGTAGAAGACCTTGGGCCGATAGTCGGGATCGTTCTCGGGCGTAATGAACTTGTTCTGGCGGCACAGGGAGGAGGGGTCGAAGAAGTTGCCGTAGCCGCGGATGGTGCCGTAGAACTTGTCGAAGCCGCGCTGGAGGGGCCAGTTCGAGTTGTCATCGTTGGGGCCGTCGCGGTTCGTGACGTGCCATTTGCCGCACATGTAAGTGCGGTAGCCTCCGGCGCGCAGCACCTCGGCGAGGGTTACGCACTCGCGGTTCAGATTGCTGCGGTAGCCGGGCAGGCCACGGTCCACCATCATGTGGCCCACGCCAGCTTGGTGCGGGTAAAGGCCGGTGAGCAAAGCCGCCCGGGTGGGGCAGCAGCGGGAGGTGTTGTAGAACTGGGTGAAGCGGAGGCCGTTCGCCGCCAGGGAGTCCAGGTTCGGCGTTTGAATCTCCCCGCCGCAACACCCCAGATCGGAAAAGCCGATGTCATCGGCGAGGATAAGGAGGATGTTGGGCCGGCCTGCGCCATGGACCGGCAGCAGGCTCAGCAACAGCCAGAAAGTGACCAGTAAGGATATCATATTGGGGTCAGTGGTTGGCAGATTGCGTGCAGGGTTGGCCAGCCGCAAGCCAGACTCTCAAACGCGCAAGGAGGTTCATTCTTGTGGTCCTGGTGCGCGCCGGACGGTGGCGTAGAAGGCCCCGCACAGATCGTTGCCTTCCGAGTCCACGAACCAGGCCTGCAACCGCGTCGGCCCGGCTGGAAGAGTGGCGTGGAATGTGACCGCCTTGTCACCCGGCTTGGCCTTGGCAGATTGCTTCTTGCCCGCCACCGCCAGCTTCGCCCCGGCAATGGGCAGCGCCCGGCTGTTGGCACCGTTTTGCGCCGTGAGCGCGGCATCATCCTCCGGTGGCCAGCGACGCACGCTGATTTCGTAGTTGCCGGCCCGTTCGACCTGCACGTTCCAATGCCCGCCCCGCGGCCCGCCGGCGGCCCGGCGGACAGTCCGGGAGTTGTCCACATAGAGGTCCTGCCAATCCGAGCTGGTGAGGTTGACGACGGGTTGAGCCTCCGCGCCCAGGCTGGTGGCTACAAACTCGCCCGACAGTGGCTCCAGCTCCTTCCACCAACTTTCGTAATGCGCGCGCAACTGCGCCAGGATGTCCGGATGCCGTGCCGCCAGGTCGGTTGTCTGCGCCCGGTCGGCGGTCGTGTCATAAAGCTCCTTGCCGTGCACCAATCGCCACTGGTTCCAGATCACCGCCGATTCCCATTTCTCCAACTTGGCACGGCTGTATTGGACAACCAGCTTGCGGTCGGAAAGCGCCCCCTGGCCACGGAGCAATCCGGCGAGGCTGAGCCCGTCAAAGCGGGCGGTCGCGGGCGCCTTGACGCCGCACAACTCAAGCAGCGTCGGCAGCAGGTCCTGAACCTGAGTTGGCGCGTCGAGGTCGCGAGCGCCCAACCCGCCGGCCGGCCAGCGGATCCAGCAAGGCACGCGGTGCCCGCCGTCGTAGAAAGTGGTCTTGCCGTCGCGCAGCCCGGCGTTCCAGACCTTCACCCCGGCCGTGCCGCCATTGTCGGTCAGGAACAAGAGGATGGTGTTGTCGCGCAGCCCGGTGGTGCGAAGGAACGCATCGAGGCGCGCCATGTTCTCGTCAATATTGGCGATCATGCCAAAGAACTTGGCGGGGCCCCGGCCCTCATCGCTATACTTCTGGGGGGCATCCACTTGGAGCCTCTCATAGGGCGCGATGTATTTCCCGGGCGCGTCAAGAGGCGTATGTGGGGCGTTGAGCGGCAGGTAGCAGAAGAAGGGGCGGCCCGCAGTGTGCTGTTGCTTCATCCACGCCATGGCGCGGTCAAACCAAAAATCAGTGCAATAGCTGGTGAACCTCTTTTCAACTCCGTTGTGGAGGTAGCGTCCGTCCCAAAGCGTGTTTGCAAACTCCGGTGCGGAAGTGAAACCCCAGCCGCGGATATGCACCGCTTCCTCAAAGCCGCGATCCATTGGCCGATGGGGGTAGTTGTCACCAAGATGCCACTTGCCGAACAAGCCTGTGCGGTAGCCGGCCGCGGCAAACATCTCGGGCATGGTCGGGATGCCGGGCCGGATGAACGAGCGCCCGCCCGTTACGGAGGTCGCGCCATTGCGCACGGCGTCTTGCCCTGTCAGCAACTGCCCGCGCGTCGGTGTGCACATCGGCGCGACATGGAAGTCGGTGAACCGCGTGCTTTGCTCTCGCAGCCGGTCGAGGTTCGGCGTCTTGAGCACGGGATTGCCGTGGCAGGAAAAATCCCCCATCCCCTGGTCGTCGGTCAGGACGATGAGAACGTTGGGCCTGGCAACGGGCACCGGCGCGGCTTCTGTCCAGGGGGCAGCACAGCCCAGGAACAGGAGAAGAACAGAAACGTTTGGTTTCACTGCTTGAGTGTATACAACCCCGGGCGTATTGGGCAATGCCTGCGAAAGAGGGCCGATCAAAGGGCGGCTATTGCGGGGCAGGGCCGGCCGACCGGAACCGTGGCGGGGCGACAGCAAGAATCTGAAAACCTGCTTCGGGAATCACTCCCGGCGCCTGTCACGGCGCATCATATCAACGCAGCAATCGCCGGCCGGGAGCTGGCCTGGTTGATCGCGGGGGGAGCCGAGCGGGGGCCACCGCCGGAGCGCTCACCGTGCGTTTGCCCAGCGACGAGGCGCAGCGGGAACAGAGGAACTCGTGCAGTTCACCCGAAGGCAGCACCAGCAACAGCCGCTCGCGGAC
>CAZHEW010000244.1:0-5605 GCA_964531815.1 uncultured Verrucomicrobiota bacterium | reverse complement strand
CATGAACGGCCACGCGATCATCTATGGCATTCGCCGCTGGGGGCATCCCGAATGGATGCCCGAGGACCGCAAGGCCATGGAGCCGATCTTCGAGCAGCATGTGAAGACGCTGGCGGAGCGTTACGGCGCGCGTGTGCAGCGGTGGGACGTGGTGAATGAATCCATTGACCAGGCCAATCGCGGGCTGATGCCGGACGACTACACCTTCAAAACCTTCCGGTGGGCCGGGAAATACTTCCCCTCGTCCGTGCGCCTCGGCATCAACGACTGCGACATCCACTGGGGCCCCTCGCGCCGCTACGTGGAGATTGTCCGCGACCTGATAGACCGCGGGGTTCGCATTGACACGGTGGGGGTGCAGATGCACATCTTCAATCCCCAGGAGTCGCAGCGCATTGCCGAGGGCGCGGACATTCTGACGCCCGCGAAGAACTACGCCGTGCTTGATTGCCTCAGGGACACGGAACGCCCGATCCACGTCAGCGAAGTGACCGTCAGCGCGCCGGCGGACACCGAGGCGGGCAAGCAAGTGCAAGCGGTGCTGGCCCGCAACCTCTACCGGTTGTGGTTCAGCTTTCCCACGGTCATGGGCATCACCTGGTGGAACGTGGTTGATGGCGGCGCTGCCCCGGGCGAGCCCTCGTTCTCCGGCCTCTACGACACCAACCTGAATCCGAAACCGGTTTACCACGCCCTCGACACGCTCATCAACCGCGACTGGAAAACGCGCCTCACACTGAAGACCGAGCCGGGCAAGCCCCTGACCTTCCGCGGCTTCAAAGGACGCTACCGCGTGACCTGGACCGACGCCTCCGGCGCGGCCACAACCCGCGAGTTCGAGCTGGCGAAGGACGGCGACGGCCTCAAGGCGCCTCGCGCGCGCCGGTAAGAAATAACCGGGCAAGCGCCAGGAATAGTGTTTTCGCACGGTTCTGCTGGCGCCCGCGCCTTCCGTCGGGCTTGCTCTGCACCGAGAAAGCGGTCTTACTACCAGCACTATGCGACACCTCGGCACTGCTATCACCCGCCGCGCATTTCTTCACTCGATAACCGCCATCTCCGGCGCGGCCATCTTGTCTCGCGCCCCGGCGCGGGCCGCGCAATCAACCGCCGAGGTTCCCGTCAGGGCGATCACCCGCGGACCGCAGTTTCACTGGTTCGGCTACTACGACAAGCTGCAGTTCGATCCGGCGGGCCGCCTGGCCCTGGCCAACGAAGTCAATTTCGAGCATCGGTCCCCCAGGGCCGGGGACGTTATCAAAGTCGGCATGGTGGACACAGGCGACAAGGATCGCTGGACCGAGCTGGGCGAAAGCCGCGCCTGGAATTGGCAGCAGGGCTGCATGCTTCAGTGGCTGCCCGGCTCCGCTTCCGAGGTGATCTGGAACGACCGTGAGGGCGCCCGTTTCGTATGCCACATTCTGGACACCCGCTCCGGCAAGAAACGCACTCTCCCCCGCCCGATTTACGCGGTAAGCTCCGATGGGGCATGGGCCATCGCGCCCGACTTCCGCCGCCTGAATGATTGCCGCCCGGGCTACGGATACGCCGGCATCCCCGACCCAAACCGCGACGTGCCCGCCCGGAGGACGCCGGCATCTGGCGGATGGACTTGCGCACGGGCAAGGCCAAGTTGCTTCTGTCCTTCGCCCAACTGGCGCAGGTGCCGCAGCCCGGCGGGTTTCCGGCCGGCGCGAAGCATTGGTTCAATCACTTGCTGGTCGCCCCGGATGGCAAGCGCTTCACCTTCCTCCATCGCTGGCGCGGAGCCGCCGAAGGCAAAAGCTGGAAGACCCGAATGCTCACCGCCAACGCCGATGGCTCGGGCTTGCACTTGCTGATCCCGAGCGGACGCGTCTCTCACTTTGTCTGGCGCGACCCGAAGCACATTCTCGCCTATGCCGGCTATGGCGCCGAAGCCAAGGCCTGGCGCTTCCAGGTCTTTGAAGACCTGACCAACCGCTCGGAAGTGATCGAGGGGATGATCGAGACCGACGGGCATTGCACCTACCTGCCCGGCAATCGCTCTATCCTCTGCGACACCTACCCCGGCAAGGACCGGAACCAGAACCTCTACCTGCTCGAGTTAGCTTCCCGGCAGCGGCATTCGCTGGGGGCATTTCGCTTGCCGCCCGAATACACAGGCGAGTGGCGCTGCGACTTGCACCCGCGCTCCAGCCCCGACGGCCGGCAGGTCAGCTTGGACTCGCCCCACAACGGCGGACGGCAGGTCTTCCTGCTCGACATTTCCCGGACCACTGCCTGAGGCCGCGCTCAGACAAAGGGACTGACCGTGAGGTCGCGCGTGATGTGAGCTAACGACGACGGTCAGCCACCGGAACCAGCCCCCGATAATATTCGATTTGTCTGCCGGCCAGAAGGGCTGGCTCCGGTTGGCTGCACCGCCTTGGGGTCCTTCCGCAACCAACCAAGAACTCGGCCATCCTGGCAGCGCCAGCGGCCATTCTTCAATGCGAGCGGTAGCCTCTTCCGCGACGATGCAAATGGCCCGGGATTTTGCTGCACAATTTCAAGGTCATGGTCAGTCACCGCCGAAACTATCGCAACATGACCATAACGATTGAGCAGCGAAGGCCCGAATACAAGCAAATCATCAGGGCAAGGCTTCGACTCGCTCCCGTTCGCATATTGCAGCAAGTCTCGGTGTGAGTTGCGCGCTCCATCTCCCAGCGCCGCGTCAAAGAACTGTTTTGCGTGACCATACGAGTCGGGCATTTTGTGACCCAAATGCTCGTAGTAGTAGCGCTTTACGAACTCCACACACTGATACTTCATCCCCAAGTTGTAGCCGTCCGGGGATAGGTTTCTCCCGGAGCTGTGGCCGACTCCCCCGTTGTAGAACACCGCCACGCCGTTGAAACGGTCGATCTCCTGGCCGACCTTGTAACGTGGATTCAAGTTCAAGAGCGTCGCTGCCTTCCACAAAGGAAACAGCAACAGGAAGGTGCCCGCCAATGCGAAACCAATCCGCCGATGGCGAACGTGGCGAGTAGTGTTCACCGGCTTTGAGGTGCCAACCGCACTCATGAACCCCAACGCTGAGGATGAGCCATGAGGAGGAGCGCGTCAACGGCGCCCGAATGCGGAACAAACCTGAAGGCGCTCCTTCTCATTGGCTCAATCCGATTGCCATTTGTTTCGGCCGTTCACAGGACCAGCACATCAATCGGCCTCGACGACGCGAAAGAACTGAGCCGTGCCGCTCATCGGTAGATCCAGCATCGTATTTGCGGTATTGGCGGGAATGACGAAGGGGAGATTGGTCCAGGGCCAGGCGTCCAAGTGGCCCTTTACCTGCACCTGGTAAGCCTTGCCGATTTCGGTCGCCGCGTTCAGCCGCAAGTAGCCGGGACGCACCACCAACGGGGAGGCCAGCGGCACGGGCACCGGTTTCGCCCCCGCCCTGATGGGCACGCCAGAGCGTGTCTCGTAAGCCCAGTCCACCACAAGCGTCTGGCGGACGCGGACCCACCCGTAATGGATTCCGGCCGCACGGGAAAAGCGCACACCCATGTAGCCCTCGCCCAGAGTTGCCAGCTGGCCTCTGGAACCTGAGGTGCCAAACCGCTCACTCCACCACCAAGTCAACAAAGTGACGTTGCCACCACCCCACCAGATGTCGTTTGTAGGGGTATCGGGGCCAACCCAGTCGCCCGCAAACAGCGCCGCCGTGTAGTTGGTCTGGATCAAGAGGACGTTTGTGCTCAACGCTGTAACGTAAGAAGACCAGGTGCACATGCTGCTGGGAATATCCGCCGTGCAGATAGGAATACTGCCGATGAAACTGAGCTCCGGCGAGCCGTCGCGGTCCAGGTCAATAGTGGCGGGGATGAACCCCACAGGAATTTGAAAAGCCGGTCCGTCGGTGTAAGCAATGGCGCTTTGGGACCACGCCCAGTGCGAACCGACCGTGACCAGAAGGGCAGACAGGATTCGTTTCATGGTGTGCGCTTTTTCGGTTTTAGCGCCCGAACGCGCCAAGACACTCGTGTGGCATAACGTGTAGCTCACCGATGCGGCGGAGCCGCATTCGGTGCAGCGTCGGCTTCATGGCAGTCTGTGCCCGGGATAGCTGCACGTCGGAGGCGTGCCCTTGCGCCCCACGGTGTATTTACCGCCTTGCGGGCAACTCGGTATCTTCCCATCTCTGGACAAATAAGCACGAACATCACCCCAGGTCGGGGCATCGTTCGTGCTCTTCGCATTATCGAGCGCCCAACTTTGCGTAGCTCCGTCAATGTTGCGGAGAATGTTGATGCACGGGTTGCGCGCTATGTCGGTGCGGGCGCGAATGAAGTTCGGGGCGGCTACGACCACGAGCAGCCCCGCGCAGGCGGCCGCTGCGCCCACCATGATTAACCTCTTGGAGATGAGCGGACTCATGCCGAACGCCCGCGGTGAGTGGCGCCGGGCCACGGATGCCGGATTTGCAAACCGAGCGCCGTCCCGGCGTCCACTCCACTGCGCTCGTTAGCCGCGCCAGACCCTAATAAATTCGTCCGCATCGACACCTGCCTGCCGAAGGACGCCAGCCAAGGTGCCCACCTTCATCTCGCGATGCATTGGCACCACACATCCTTGCTGCCCCCGGCGAAGAATCACATGGCTGCCGCGCTGGCGCACCTGCACGAAGCCCAACCGCCTCAGCACCGAGACGCAATCGCCTCCGCTGATTCTTGGAAGCTTAGGCATGTGCGATCTCGAACGTTGTCAAAAGGGGCCTGCTGCTGCAGGCAAGCGGGAATTCTTCGAGGAAAAGCTCGGTGGCCTCCTTCAGGTTGTCCAGTGCCTCCGACACCGTCTCGCCTTGCGTCGTACTGCCGGTTTCCGGGTTGAGCGCCACATACCCCCCTTCGGGGGCGGGCGTGAGAATCGCGGTCAAGGTCATACAGATAGCGTAATCGAGTGCGATGGGCTGTCAACGGGCAAAGCCGTGCTACCGCGCAGCCAGGCGCTACTGAAAAATCTTCGAAAGCAGCCAGATGCCCCCGAGCGCCATCAACGATGCGGCTCAGGCACAGCGCGCGAAGCGCGTCCGGCATGAAACAGGATCGTAATCGCGCTGTTGCCTGCAGCCGCCGGGTTGGGCTCCATCTGCTGCCTCATAGGTACCATACAAACACTACATCCGTTCGCCTTGCTAACGCTTCGCGGCACAACGAGAGGAGATCCCCCAGTGCGTGAGCAGCGTCAGGATTAGCCGTGTCGATCTCGTCCCCGGACTCCGCCATGACAGCGGAAAGCCAGATGCTGGATAGCTGCGAGGCTGATTCCACCGGAACCGCTGCAATGAACTGAACCCAAGCTCGGGAAACGACATCAGCGCTGCTCTCATCAGCTGTGCCGCCGACGTGTCTCTGCAAAGAGTCCAACAGCAAGACCGGTGACCGTCCGAGCAGGCCCGCAGCCTGCTCAGAGAGAATGTCGAGATCTGTAGGAGAAATGTGGAGCGAGAGATCGGCGTACGAGTGTGCCAGTGTCCCGTTCCGGAGACCCTCGAACTCGACAGCGGAAAAGGCTTGGCCAATCCTCTCCGCCTCCCCTGCATAGAATTCAAGTGAAAGGCTCATGTCGCGCTTAGCTA
>CAZHEW010000243.1:0-5613 GCA_964531815.1 uncultured Verrucomicrobiota bacterium | reverse complement strand
CCGACCAACTATGTCATCTACCGCTCCACCAACGGGTTTGGATTTGGCAATCCCATCTCAGTCGGCAATGTCACCAGTTACACCGTGTCGGGTCTGACCGCCGGCACGGACTATTACTTCAGGATTTGCGCCGCGAATGCCGGCGGTGAGTCGCTGCCTTCCGAAGTGGTGGGGTGCCGCACGCCCGCGACGGCGGAATCGCCCCGGGTGCTGGTGGTGAACGCGTTCGACCGGTTCGATCGCACAGCCAACCTGCGCATGGATGTCGGGGCGAGGAACTATAATCCCCCGGACGGCAGTGGAGCGATCGAGCGGGTCTGGCCGCGGTGCATCAATGCCTTTGACTATGTTGTGGCGCATGGCAAAGCCATCAGCGCCTACGGAATGGCTTTTGATTCCTGTCAGAACGAAGCCATTGCCAACAACCAGGTGGTGCTCTCGGGCTATTCCATTGTCATCTGGGCCTGCGGCAACGAGACCACGGGCAGCGAAACCTTCAGCAGCACCGAGCAGGCCAGAATTACCTCGTTCCTGGCCGCCAACGGCAGCTTGTTTGTGTCCGGTGCGGACGTGGCGTTCGACCTCGACGGCGCGTCCGGAGCGACGACGGCTGACCGGACGTTTCTCCGCAACCAGCTTCACGCCGCATTCACCAATGACAACTCGGGCAGCTACACCGGAACGGCAACAGCCAGCGGCATCTTCGCGGGCCGCGGCAGTGTGACTGTGGACAACGGATCGAGGGGCATCTATTGGGTGCAGACGCCGGATATGGTCGGGCCGTATGGCGCCGGGGCTTCGGTGGCGATGAATTACTCGGCGGGGGGCGCGGCGGCGGTTCAATACGACGGCTCCGCCGGGGGCGGGCGCACGGTGCTGTTCGGGTTTCCGTTCGAGACGATCACCAGCGCCACCCGGCGCAATGAATACATGGCCGATATGCTGACCTTCCTCGGCACGGCGCCGGCAACGAACATTGCGCCATCCATTCTCACGCCGCCGGAAGGGCAGTTCATTGCGCAAGGCGCGAACGCGACCCTCATGGTCATCGCCTCCGGCACCGCGCCCCTGGCCTACCAATGGCGGTTCAACGGTGCGGACCTCGCCGGCGCGACCCAGAGCAGCCTCGCCCGCAACAACGCGCAGTCGGCCAACTCCGGGAACTACCAGGTCGTCGTCTCGAACGCGTTCGGCATGGCGACCAGCCAGGTGGCGCTGCTCCAGGTCATGCTGCCGCCGCAGCAGACGCTCTTCCTTGATAACTTTGACGTGAACACCGCCGGCAACTGGACGATGAACCGCTCGTCCGCGGATTGCCGCGTCACGTTCAATTACAACTATGCACCCTATGGCATTCCCTCCGCGCCGAACTCGACCAACGGCACGACGCGGGGCGTGAAGTTTGAGGCCAACGTTTCGCTGACCAACGCCGCCGCCATCAGTATCTCGCCGGTGGGCCAGAGTTTCGGCGGTGATTACCGGCTGCACTTTGACCTCTGGATGAACCAGAACGGGCCGTTCCCTGCGGGCGGCACCGGCTCGACGCAGCACGGCACGGCCGGCGTCGGCACCGGCGGGAACAAGGTGCAATGGACCGGCACCGGCTCGACGGCGGACGGCTTCTGGTTCGCCGTGGACGGCGAGGGCCAGGCTTCCGACACCTCCACAACGGCGATGAACGACTTTGGCGCGTTCGCCGGCACGACCTACCACAGCGCGGCCTCCGGCGTCTATGCCGCCGGCACGGCGAGCGACGCGCGTGGGAATCTGAACAGCTACTATGCGTCCACATTCCCAGGCGGGCAGACGGCGCCTGCGGCGCAGTCGCAAAGCGGCGCGCTGGCCGTCGGCACAGTTGGGTTCGCCTGGCGCGACGTCATCATCAGCAAGACCGGCAGCACGGTGGAGTGGTCCATTGACGGCCTGAAGATCGCCACGATCGCCGGGGCAAGCTTCACTTCGAGCAATATCTTCGTTGGCTTGTGGGACTCCTTTAACTCGCTGTCCGACAACACGAATCTGAGCTTCGCCATGTTCGACAACGTGCGGGTCGAGCGGTTTGTGACGAATGTCCCGCCCTACCTTACGGCCCAGCCGCAGAGCCTGACGGTGGCACAGGGCGGCAATGCAACGTTTGGCGTCACGGCCGGCGGCACGGCGGCCCTCGCCTATCAGTGGCGTCAAGACGGAACCAGCATCTCCGGCGCTACCGCCAGCAGTTACACGCGCAGCAACGCACAGGCCGCCGACGCGGGCAGCTACACCGTCGTCGTTAGCAACGCCTCCGGCAGTGTCACGAGTTTGGTGGCGCTCCTGACCGTCAACGTGCCGCCCGGCATCACCGCGCAGCCCGAATCGCAAACCAACCAGGTCGGAACCAGCGTGACATTTACCGTGGCCGCCACCGGCACGCCGCCGCTGGCCTACCAGTGGTGGTGGAACGGCGGGGAGATCAGCGGGGCCACGGACAGCAGCTATACGCGGTCGAACCTCGCGATGAGCGATGCAGGCAGTTATTCGGTGGTCATCACCAACGTGGCCGGCAGCATCACCAGCTCAAACGCGGTGCTGGTGGTCACCCCGCTCGCGCCGCCTCAGTTTGCAGTGCCGAGCTTCCTGCCGGACGGCCGGCTGCAACTCGTCCTCACGGGTGACCCGGGCGTTTACGCGCTCTTCACCTCGACCAACCTGTTTGACTGGAGCTTCGCCGACTACGTGACGAACACGAGCGCCTGGGTGGAGGTCGTGGACGACGCGGCGACGAACTACACGCAGAGGTTTTATCGCATCGCGCCGGCGCCCTGATGGCTGGGCAGCCCGGGCGGCGGGGATTTTGAGCGGGCGCCTGCTTAGTGCTTCGGCCGGAGCAGGATGGCCTTTTTCTCGGTGCCTTCGACCTCGACGCTTTGGGTTTCGACGCGGGGGTCGTTTTTGAGGGCCTGGTGGACGATGCGGCGATCGAACGCGCTGAGCGGCTCGAGTTCCACCACGTCGCCCCAGCGCCGGACTTTTTCGGCAGCTTCCTGTGCCTTCTTGACCAGCGCCTCACGGGCCTGGGCCCGGTAGCCGCAGATATCCACCGTCACTTTGGGCACGGAGGGGTCTTGCTGGAAAAGCAGGCGGTTGGTGATGTATTGGAGGTCAGACAGGCACTGGCCCTGCCGCCCAATGAGGCGGCCCGAATCCTCAGTTTTGACGTCCAGCAGCAAACCATCTTCCATGTGGTGCTCCTCCACCGTGGTGGCAAAGCCGAGGAGATCGAGAATCTTCTGCAGTGTGGCTTGAGGTTCAGCAGGCATAACGGAGTGCGTGGTTGTGCGTTGATTGTAGATAGCCGCAAGTTGCCAGTTCCATCAGGCGTCTATTTCTTCTTTTTGGACGGCGGTGTCAAGACCGGAGCTTTGACGGCGACCTGTTCCGGGAGGGTCCGCGTCAGCTTGGTCTGGGCGATGGTCAGGAGGTTCTGGACCGTCCAGTAGAGCGCCAGCCCGGCGGAGAAATTATAGAGAAAGACCAGGAACATGAGCGGCATGTAACGCATCAGCTTGGCCTGCATGGGGTCCATCCCGGGCGAGGGCGGGGTGAGGCGCGCCTGCCAGAGCATCGTCGCCCCCATGATCAGGGGCAGCAGGTTGAAGGGGAATAGGGTTCCGGGAATGAGGAAGAGCGTGTCAGGCTTGGACAAGTCTTTGACCCAGAGGAAACTGGCGCCGCGCAGCTCGATGGCGCTTTGGATCATCTTGTAGAATCCGAAGAAGACCGGGATCTGGAGGAGCATGGGCAGACAGCCGCCGAGGGGGCTGACTTTGTGCTCCTTCATGAACTCCATGGTCTTCTTGTTCATTTTGGCCGGGTCATCCTTATACTTTTGCCGGATGGCGTTCATCTGCGGCTGCAGCGCCTGCATCCGCTTCATGGAGCGCGTACTGGCCTGAGTCAGCGGCCAGAACAGGAGTTTGATGATGACGGTAATGGCGATGATGGCCCAGCCGTAGGATAACCCCAGCGCGTTATGCAGCCCGTTCATCGCCAGCAACAGCCCTTTGGCGAAGAAGCCAAAGAAGCCGCCGTAGCCCATCACCAGGTCTATGTTATTGTTAAAACGGGCCCCAATGCGGGCGAGCGTCTGGTATTCCTTGGGGCCGGCGAACAGATACACCCGGTTGGTCACCGCCTGGCCGGCGGCGAGGGTTTGGCCCGGATAGACCAGCGCGCCCTCGAAGGCCTCGGGCGGCGGGCCGTTGGTGGGGCCGGGCCGACCTTCCCCGGCGGCCGGATGCGGCAGGAGGACCTTGCGAACGACGACCTGACTCGCGGGCTGCTGGGGCATTGCCGCCAGCGTGAAGAACTGGTTGTGAGCGGCCGCCCAGACCACATCGTTTGCGCCCGCGCGATACTCGGCCGGAGGGACGCGCGGCATGCAGGCGAAGTTCTTCGAGGAAAAGTAACCGGCGTTCGCCTGGTCAAAGGTCTTCGAGCCGTTGTACCAAATCACACCAACCCCCATGCCGTTGTCGCCGGGCTCCATGGGGGTGGCCGTTCCCACGGTCCATTCCTGCGGGGGCAGGGCGAGCGGCTGCGCCGAACGGTTCTCCAGCCGGACGGTCGCGGTCAGGAGGTAGTTCGTGCTGAGCTGAAACTCCTTCACAATGCTCAGGCCGTTGGTGAGAGTCTTCTCGGCGCGCACGCCGTCGCCGGTCTGGGTCAACTCAAAGGCGCCGTCGCCCTGCACGGCTTCGTCGCCCAGGATCGCGAGCACGGGCGCGGGCGTAAAGGCATTCAGGGTGGCCAGTCTATTGGTTTGCGCCTGCTTCGGACGGCGGACGGACACCGTTTCCGGGTAATGGACAAGCTCGACCAGCTTCAAGCCGCCGCCGTGCGAGGTGAAGGTGTAGCGCGCGTTGCTGTTCGTGACCGTCAGCAACACCTCCGGCCCCGCGGCGGTTGCCAAAGGCCTGGGAGCGAGCGGGGGTTGCCCGGGGACAACCGGGGGCGCGGGAGCCTCGGGCGCGATCCGGTTGGTGGCGGCGAAAGCGCCCGGGGCCGCGTTGGTGGCGCCGGGGGGGAGAGGCTTGGGCGGATAGAGCTTGTTGACCAGTGGGTACCACAGCATCAGCACGATGAAGCAGCAGACCAGGGCGATGATTGACTTGCGATCCATGCTGGTTAACGTGATTAAGAATGAGCGGGCTGCCGCTCGGGGTAAGGCGGAACGGCCGGCAGAACTTGTTGGGAAGGCTGGCACCCGCCCGGGATTTCGGCCCGAAGATTACCTGCGGGGTTCGGACTTCGGGCTTCGGATTTCCTCTCCGGGACGGGGTCAAGGCCGCAGCCGCCCCAAGGATGACAGCGGACGATACGCTTCGCCGCCAGCCAGCTTCCAGCGAGCGCACCGTGGCGGACCAGGGCTTCCAGGGCGTATTCCGAGCAAGTCGGCGTGAACCGGCAGCGCGCCAGCGAGCCAAACAGGAAGACCTTGATCGGGGACAGCGTCCAGCGATAGAGGCGCACGCACAAGACCAGAATATGCTGCGGAACGCTCATTGGCCTTGGCTTCCGGCCGGATGCAGCAGCCCGGCATGCCGCAAGGCGGCAAGGTAATCCCGCTCCACC
>CAZHEW010000242.1:0-5619 GCA_964531815.1 uncultured Verrucomicrobiota bacterium | reverse complement strand
GGCTTGAGTTAAGGCTGCCCCCCTTTATCTTCGCCCGGCGACGATGACAGCGACTGAAATCCTGGGATTGGTGATCGCCGCGATGGCGGGCGGTGCGGTTAATGCTGTCGCTGGTGGCGGGACGCTGGTCACCTTTCCGGCGTTGCTGTTGTTTGGCACCCCGCCAGTTGTCGCCAATGCCACAAGCACCTTGGCACTGGTCGTTGGCACTTCGGGCGGCATCTACGGCTACCGGAAGCACCTCGATCCGGTGCGGCTGTGGCTGTGGCGATTCATGCCCGTTAGCGTGCTGGGGGGCCTGATAGGCGCTGTGCTGCTCACCTGCACCAGCAACCAAACCTTCTCGAAACTCGTGCCGTTCCTGATCCTCTTTGCAACCCTGCTGTTCCTGGCCCAAGGTACTTTCCGCCGCTTCGCCCACCTCGACGCTCAGGCCGGCTCCGACGGGAAACATCGCGGGGTTTGGGGAGCGGTTCTTTTTCAGCTCGCCGTCGCGGTTTACGGTGGCTACTTCGGCGCCGGCATCGGCATCCTGATGCTCGCTTCGCTCGGTTTCATCGGACTCAGTCACATTCACGAGATGAATACGCTGAAGACCATTCTGGCCTCGCTCATCAACTTGGTTGCCGCAGGGTGGTTCATAGGCGCGGGACTGATCCACTGGCCGAAAGCCGGGGTGATGACAGCCGGGGCGTTGCTCGGCTACTTCCTGGGGGCGCACTACGCCCAGCGCATCCCGCAGCAGCGAGTCCGGGCAATTATCACTCTCATCGGCTTCGCCATTTCGGCCGTTACCTTCTATAAACAGTTCTTCCGCTGAATACCACAGAATCTTGCTGTCATTTGCGGCCAGGCGTGATAAGTTGCGGCAGCGATGAAACCAACTGGAATTGTAAGCGACATCTTGGGCCAGAAGGGCAGGGCCGCTTGGTCCATCGCCCCGGACGCCACCGTCTTCGAGGCAATCCAACTCATGGCCGACAAGAATGTCGGCGCGGTGCTGGTGACGGAAAACGGCAAACTGGTGGGCATCATCTCGGAGCGGGACTACACGCGCAAGGTGATGCTCAAAGGCAAGTCCTCCAAAACAACGCCTGTGAGGGAAGTCCTCTCCAGTCAGGTTATCCACGTCAGCCCCACGCACACCGTCGAAGAATGCCTGCGCTTGATGACCGACCGCCACGTCCGGCACCTGCCCGTCCTCGAGGGGGACAAAATCGTCGGCGTGGTCTCGATTGGCGACCTGGTCAACTGGATCATTTCCGCGCAGCACACGACCATTAGCCAGTTGCAGACCTACATCACCGGCATGCCCGGCTGATCCGCCGTTCCGCCCCGCGCGCAAGCGCGGCCACCGGAGCGCCGTGAACGGCTTAACGCGGCGTGCGCGTCTTGCCCATGCTCACCGAGACAAAGCGCGCCTGCGGAATGGAGAACTTCTTCACCTCCACCAGTACCGCCTGCGGCTTGTATTCCGAAAGCACCCGCTCGGCGATGTTATCCACCAGCTTCTCGACGAGCTTCCAGCTCCGGCCCTCGCCGAGGCGCAATAGATCTTCCGCCACGGTCTGGTAGTTGATGGTTCGTTCAATGCGATCGCTCACCGCCGCAGAAGAGAAATCAAAGTTCATGTCCACCGTCACCAGCAGGCGCTGCGGTTGGGCGCGCTCTTCATCGGTCACGCCGACACAGTAAAACACTTCCAAATCAACTATCGTAATCTTAGACATGTTTATTCGTTTGGGGCTCTGATCCGGCCACCGCCGCCAGCAACTTGCGCGTCGGCTGATTGATGGGCATTCCGCCAGCCTGCGCCATTGTCAACCAGCGCCACTCGCGAGCTTCGTCATTCAACTTCACAAGCGGCTCGCCCACGCAGCGGCAGGTGTAGTTCAGCAGAATAAAGTGTGCCTTGCGATAAAATTCCTTCGAGTGAATGCAATCCTGCACGAGCACGAACCGGATGTCGGTGATCTCCAGGCCGGTCTCCTCCTTAAGCTCGCGGCGCAGCGCCTCATCGGCCGTCTCGCCCCATTTGATCTTGCCGCCCGGAATGCCCCAGAGATTGGACCACTTAGGCGTTCGAATCATCAGCACCTCGCCCCGGGCGTTGAAGATCAACCCACCCACAGTGGCGACAGGCAGATGGCTTTCCTCGAATCGCTTCGCCGGGGGCTTGAGGCGCAGCCCGTTTCTTTCCAGAGTTTCGCGCAGTTCGCCCAGGTGCTCGACGATCAGGTCCGGCTCAGCCTTGCGCAATTGCTCCAGTGTATTGTAGCCCGTTAGCACCGCGCAGGAGTGAATCCCTCCATGCCGCGCGGTTTCGATGTCGTGCTGCATATCGCCGACGAACAGGGCCTCGTCGGCCACGAGTTGGTTTTCCTCGATGATCTCCCGTATCTTCTGGCGCTTGTCCCAGACGTTGAGGTAGGGCTTATCGAGAAAAGGCCCGAACCCTGTGACCGCCGACTGCACGGCGAAATACTCCTGGTGAACGGTGCTTAAGAGGAAGGTGCGAAACCTGCGCTCGCGGCAAAACTCCAGAAAATCCCGCGCGTGCGGCAGTGCGCACACCGAATCCTGCACCTGCCGAAACTGGCTGTGAAACCAGTCCTCGAGCTGCGCCATCGGGACGTGCGGGACATGCCGGTCGTAGAAGATCGTGAAGGGCAGGCAAAACTCGGCGCGAAATTGCTCAAGGCTCATCTCCGGGCGCTGCGCCTGCGTCAGCACATAGTTGGTCGCCTGCCACACCGCCGGCAAGTCGTCCACCAGCGTGCCCGACCAGTCGAAGATGATGTTCCGAATCACGGGCCGAGTGTAGCCGTCTTTTCCAACACGGCAACCCCGCGCATCAGAGCGGGAGTGAATCTCCGTTCCGTCGCTCAGGCCGCGGACTTTGGGCGCTGGGCTTCCGGCCTTTGCCCGGCTTCGACCAATGCTCCTGTGCCTGCCGCTCAAGTTCGTCGCGCAACTGCCACCAGAGTTGCCGCGGGTCTTTCGACCACAGCAGCACGAGGAAGCCAGCCTGGTTGGTCCCCGGGCCGGCCCGCCACTCGTGTTCCATGCCGCCAAACCATGACAGGCGCTTGAGAAATTCCTCGCAGAAAGCCGTTTCGAGCCAGGTGTAGTCCTCCTGCTCCGGCGACCATTCGCCGGTCGCCACCCGCTGCCGCCGGCGCTGCTCGGACAGCGCCCGCCACTGCTTCTCCCCCTGGCACAACTCCACGCAACGGCGGACAAAATCGCGCCCCTCCACCGCCACCGCGAGATGCTTGCACCCGGTAACGGCTGGTGTCTTGCAGAATGGGCAGTGCTTCTGATTGATCATGTTCTTACAGTTGTTGAACGGATGGGCGAATCATCACCTCACCGGGTGGAAAAAGCCAGCCCTAATCGGTTCTTCACAACCCGCAGCCCAGGCGATACGCTCTGATTTGCACGCAACCGGATGAAGAAATACTGGCACGTCATCAACATCGGGATTCAGAACAACCTGACTTACCGGTTCAACTTCCTGGCGCGAGCACTGTTCGGACTGATCCCGCTCATCGCCATGTTGTACGTGTGGCAGAAGATTTACGCGGGCAAGGGCGCTGGCGCCAGCGTCGGCGCCTATTCCCTGGCGGGAATGATCTCGTATTACCTGCTCACGACGGTGGTGGACGCCCTGACGGCGGTGAACGAGGACGACTGGCAGATCGCCGCCGACATCAAGGACGGTAACATCAGCCAACTCCTGCTCAAACCCGTTGATTACCTTTGGTACCGCCTTTGCCTGTTCCTGTCGGGCCGGCTAACCTATTTGGCCGTGGCGGCTGTTCCGCTGGCGCTGTTCATTCTCTACCACCGCGAGTATCTGGCGCCGCCACCGAGCGGGCTTGCGTTAGGGGCCTTTCTTTTCTCCACGGCGATGACAGCGCTGCTGCAGTTCTTCATGTCCTACGCGATGGCCATGCTGGCCTTCTGGGTGTTGGAGGTCTCGACGTTCATTTTCATCCTGTTTGCGTTCGAGTTCATCGCCAGCGGCCACCTTTTTCCATTGGACATCCTGCCGCGCGGCCTCGAACAAGCCCTCTATTTCACCCCGTTCCCCTATCAGCTCTATTTCCCCGTGAGCGTTTACATGGGCAAGGCGGCCGGCGCGGACCTTCTCCGCGGTTTGCTGGTGCAAGCCTTGTGGGTGGTCGCGGCCTACTGCGTGGCACGGTTCGCGTGGCGGCGCGGGATTAAGCATTACTCGGCGGTCGGCGGATGAAATGACGCGCAACCCCCAGAACCCGAAACCCGAGGAGGCCGGCGGCGGCACCCTCCAGGCCCCACACGCCTCAGCTCCCCTTTCACGCCTCAGGCATCACGTTTCCCGCTACCTTGGCGTTTATGCCGCGCTCTGGAAAAACTCCATCGCGCGCGAGATGAGCTTCAAGGCCAACTTCCTGCTATGGATTCTGGTGGAAATGCTCTGGTTCGCCATGCAGCTTTGCTTCATCGGCGTGCTCTACCTGCACACGGAGCACATCGGCACGTGGACCAAGTGGCAGGTGGTAATGCTGATTGGCGCAAGTCATTTCATTCAGCAGATCTTCCAGGCGTTCTTTCTGATTAACTGCACTAACCTCTCGGAGTTGGTGCGGAGCGGCAAGCTCGATTTCCTGCTGCTGCTGCCCGTCAATACGCGCTTTGTCGTTTCGTTCCGGCAAGTGGACCTGGGCGCCTTCGTCAACGCCGCTTCAGCCGTCGCGGTGATGGCCTACGCCGCGCGCCAGATGCACCTTGCGCCCTCGGCATGGCAGGTTGCCGGCTTCCTGGCGCTCTGCGGCGCGGGCGTTGCGATTCACTACTCGCTGATGTTTCTGCTGGCCAGCATCAGCTTCTGGACCGTGCGTGCCCAGGGCATTGTCTGGGGCTATTACAACCTCTTCAACGTCGCCCGCCTGCCGGACGAAGCCTTCGGCGGGCTGTTCAAGGCCCTGTTCACTTTCGCCCTCCCGATGCTGCTCGTCTCGAACGTGCCCGTCCGATTGCTGACCAACAAGCTCAGCTCGCCCGGGCCCATTTTCCTGTTGCTAGCCATGAGCGTGGTTTGCCTGGCCGTGTCCGAATGGGGCTGGCGCGCCTCCACGCGCCGTTACACCAGCGCCAGTTCCTGAAGCAACCCGGCCGGTCGCTTGCGGCGGCGCGGATTTCGGCTACTTTACCTGCAAGACAAGCCATGATCACACCTCTCAAAAGCCGCCCCAGCGCACGTCCCGCCTCATCCGCAACCACGGCCCCCAACGCCACGCACGCTCCCCGCTCCTTCGACTGGCCGCTGGCCAAGGAGGCCGAACAGTTCCTGCGCCGGCGAATCAGCTCGTTCCTCTCTCGCAACCGCTTCGCTCACCAGCTTGCCAAGCGCATGCGGGATGAAACCGGCACTGACTTCTTTGAGTGGGTGGATCACCTCGTCCTCCCGCCGGGCGAGCAGCGAGCCCTGCGCGCCGCGGGCTTCGTTCGCGACCTGCACGCAGAGACGCCCAAAGGCGAGCCGGTCTATGAATGTCCGCGAGCCACCCTGCCGCGCGTTCTGCTGCGGCGGGGACTGCCAGTGGCTGCGCTGCGGCCGGAGTTCGTGGCCGA
>CAZHEW010000241.1:3693-5632 GCA_964531815.1 uncultured Verrucomicrobiota bacterium | reverse complement strand
GATGGCCATCTGGGCAGGATTCTGCTGGCCCGCGGCTTCTGCTACAAGGCGCGCAAGAGCATCGGCACCGTGGACGGACCACAGCCCGTGCCCGATTACATTGACTACGATCTGTGGTGCGGACCGGCCCGGAACGAGCCCCCGCGGCGCAATGGCAGTTTCGGCACTGTGCACTATGACTGGCACTGGTTTTGGAACTACGGCAACGGCGATTATGGCAACCAGGGGCCCCACCAGGTGGATATTGCCCGCTGGTTTCTGGGAGAGAACGCCATCGCGCCCTTCTCGCTAGCCATCGGCGGGCGTTTGGGCTACCAGGACTCAGCCGAGACGCCCAACACGCTCATCGTCTATCACGGGTACAAGACTCCCCTGCTCTTCGAGGTGCGGGGCCTGCCGCGTGACAAAGCGTCGCAGAGTGAAGGATGGAAGATGGACAGCTATAAGGGCGTGGGAGTTGGCAACGTCATCGAGTGCGAGAATGGCTGCGTGGTCGTTCCCAGCTACACCGAAGCGATCAT
Source organism: uncultured Verrucomicrobiota bacterium (assembly GCA_964531815.1). Taxonomy (GTDB): domain Bacteria; phylum Verrucomicrobiota; class Verrucomicrobiia; order Limisphaerales; family UBA8199; genus UBA8199. Next base: position 5,111 of record CAZHEW010000241.1, on the reverse strand, counting down.
CTATGACAAGGCCGGCAAGGAAGTCACGCGCTTTGACGGCAAGAAGAAGGGCAAAACCGACGGCGTGAACACCCCGGTCGGGCTATCAGCCGAATCCGGCGGCCATCATGGCAACTGGATTGCGGCGGTGCGCAGCCGCAAGTCTGAGGACCTGAACGCGGATGTCCTGGAGGGGCACCTTTCAGCCGGCCTTGTTCACACGGGAAACATCTCTTACCGGGTTGGTGCGCGGAAGGCGCCAGGAGAGATCCGGGAATCCCTCGCGGACCACAAGGGCATGGCTGAAGCCTTCGATCGGATGGCTGGGCACCTGGAGGCCAACGGGGTGGATATCACCAGCGACAAGGCGCAGCTTGGCGTGCCGCTCAGGTTCAATCCTCGAACGGAGCGGTTCGTGGACAACGCGCAAGCCAACGAGATGTTATCTCGCGACTACCGCTCGGCGTTTGTCGTGCCGGCCAAGGTCTGAGCCTGGCGCGCGCAGCCACCCGCGCGGCGCGTCAGACCTTTGACGGGTCGGGGTGGAGCCACGGCGCGCGGTACGGGCGCTGGAGCAGGCGGTTGGCTTCGTCGTCGCCGATGACGCGGCCAGCGGCGGCATCCCAAGCGAGGCTGCGGCCCAGCTTCATGGAGATGTTGGCCAGGATGCAGGCGCTCGATGAGATGTAGCCCTGCTCGATGTCGGCCACGGGCTTGCCCCGGCTGGCGATAGCCGCCAGGAAGTCCCTCATGTGGCCGCGAATGGCAGGGGCCACCTTCTTCTCCAGCTCCTTCTCTTCGCGGTCCTCGGGATACTTGTCGTACTCCAGGGATTCCGGCGTGACTTCCCTGCGGATGGGCTGGCCGTTGGTGGGCGTGAAGGTATAGCTGTTGATGCTGGCCTTGAGATTGCCCTTGTCGCCCCAGAGGGTCATCCCCCACGGGTACTCCGGGTCAACCGATTGGCCCCAGCGGCGGTGCTGCCAAACCGCCTGGAGGTGCCCGAAGTCGAAGATGGCGGTCTGGGTGTCGGCGATGTTGGCCTTTCGCCCCTGGCGCATGATGATGCCGCCAGAGGAGCTGATGGTTTTGGGGGAGCCAAGATCGAGCAGCCAGCGGGCGGCATCGAGCATGTGGATGCAGAGGTCGCCGATGGTCCCGTTGCCGTATTCCATGAACGAGCGCCAGCCGCGGGGATGTTTCATGCGGTTGTAGGGCAACATCGGGGCGGGGCCGGTCCACATTTCCCAGTCGAGGTAATCGGGCGGGTCGCTGTCCTCCGGGTCCGGGCCGGCGCCACCGCCGTAGTAGCTGTAGATTTCCACGAGGCCGACCTTGCCGAGCTTGCCTTCGCGCAGGATCGTGTCACGGGCTTCGATGAGGTGCGGCGTGCTGCGGCGCTGGGTGCCGACCTGGACAACGCGCTGGTGCTTGCGGGC
>CAZHEW010000241.1:0-3593 GCA_964531815.1 uncultured Verrucomicrobiota bacterium | reverse complement strand
ATCAGGCGCAGCAAGTCACTCTTGCCATACCAGCCGCAGCCGATGAGGCCGACGCGCTTCTTCTGGTCTGCGAATTCAGCGGCATAGCCGCCCAGGGCTGACAACGCCAATCCTGCGGCACCCACTCGAATGAATTGTCTGCGGTTCATGTCCACCTTTTTAAGCCTGAGTAGGCGAGAAGACAAGCCGAGATGAAATTCCCGGGGCAAGTGGATTGAGGCTTGCATCCCCTAGGCGTGGTGATACAAACGGACCAGTTCTTTAACAGAAAACCAAAAGCGAGCGCAGTGCTTCTGGTGTGAGTCGTTGCGGTGCGAGGACTTGGACTTCTTTGGAAAACGACCACATTTCATTGCACGAAGTCCGCCTCGGACGCGCGCGAATCGCGCGTCCTGGCGTGCTTTCGTGCAAGGCCACTTGGTCGTGGCCCACAAAGGGGGTGCGTCAGCGACGCGCACTTTCTTCGCGATCACTAACGCAGAGGTTTGAGTGCTCGCAGCACAACGTTGCGAGAGACAGACAACTAATCCGAATTGGAGACAGGAGAGCTATGAAGATAACGAAATTGTTGTTCGGAACGGCCGCACTGGCAACCATGCTATCCATACAAGCGGTTCGCAGCCAGGAACAACTCAACCCAGCGGAAGGCCTCCAACTGGTTCAACCCGTGCTGGCGCTAGGACAAATCAGGGCCTTTTACTCGCTGCAAGGACTTCTGGAAGGGAGACATCTTCCGCCGTACCCGGACTGCCCAATTCCCGGGCTGGACACCTACGCAGACCCGAATGAGAGCCCGGGGGTGTATTACTTTGACGACCGGCAAACCCAGATATTAGGCGGCATGAGCGCCTTAACCGAAGGTCCGCCGCTTCCCGGCGGGGAGGAAGGCGGGGGAGGGCCACCGCCAGCCGCACCTGACATCCCCAACCTTCAGAAGTTCATGGCACAGGGGTTTTCTCTGGTCGACACTAACGCCGCCGCCTTGAATGACACCAACCTTTACAATGCCTGCCTCTCATTCCTGGAGGATACCAACACCGCCCCCACACTCCAGATCGTCCGGCACGGCCCCACCGCCGTCGTCATCAAGGCTAACCACTTTGATTATTCTAACGAGACGCGCGACTTCGCTCTCGTGATGTGTGACAAAGTGGAGACGCTGCTTTACAAGAATATTAACCTCTCGGCTCCCGATACCCAGGACGGCTGGTTGGTTCAAGGCTCGGTGCCCAGTTATAAGGTCCGGTCCGATGTTCCTCTTGGTAACAAACATTACCCCAGCCTACAGTGCCTTTTTCCGGGCAATTCCGTACGCTGGGCCGGAGATACAATTGAGTGGGGCGCAGCCCTCCGAAACCGTGAGCAACATTATAACCCTTCAGGCGGCGGTAGCCGATCTGAGTGGCGTCAGCAATGAGCAATTTCAAGTGACTGTGGACGGCCTTCCTGCCAGGTACTGCCTGGCTCCGACCAATGCTATCAACATCGACACCAGGTACAATTCCTCGGGGTACGTCACAGTGTACCTGAGCGTGTACAGTGACGCGCGTGTTTATGACCCGACAAACCTACCCGATAATGCGAGGCTCACTTTTTCCAGCACAACCTCGTTGCGGCTGGACTTTGAGAATGAGACGTACCTGGCGTTCGCCAGCGACATGTGTCCGACCGACGTTGGCACAAACTATGTGATGTTCGTCGTCAGCAGCCCTCAAAATATTGAAGCCACCATTTTCGACCCATCGACGGGGCAGACGGTCGCCAGTTACAGCGGTTACGTTCCGTATCCCGCCACAGTGGCTCTGCCGTGGAATTTCACCCAAGCCGATGACGTGACTCCATACTCCAATGATACATACACTGTGACATTTACGGCCTCTGGCGGGGCTGCACTCGCGACTACAAACAGGATTGACCGCCAAGGAGTGAGGCAAGGGGCAGGCTGCTTTCTGACTTACCAAGTCGAAGACCCAACCGACTACCTCGGCCCATTCCTGAACGGCGAGGCCCAAACCTGGATTGCAGGAACGTTGCAGAACCTGTACAGTGACCTCTATTGGGGCTGGTCCATTACTCAGTATTCACCCGCAATGGTGGGTTCTGGCAGAGATTGGGTTAGCTGCCAGCCGCGCGACCAGTGGTCCTTAAGCTGGCAGAGTATTCTCCAGCAGGCTCTAAGCTCCCCCCTTTACTCAGACCTCACCCTTGGCCCAGCACACGGAAACGGGGCTCAAATAGGACATACACCGTTCTTGCCTGGTGGCTTTGTTCCCGCTGAACTGCAAGGGTGGTGCAAGGCGATGAATACGAATGTGTGGCCAAATTGGAGGTTGAGAAAGGCCGCGCTGTGGACCTGCTACAGCGGCGAGCTTGGGCTGGCAACAGTGCCTGGCTACTACCTGACGGCTTGGCCTGATGCGTGCGGCATCCGTTCTGCCGGAATGCAAGAGACCAGCTTCATGCGCAAGAACTGCGGCTTGTTTTTTGGGAGCGAGCTCCCAATGGGCGGAATGGGCAGCCCGCCGTCCTCGGCAGCCAAGGCGGAAGAAACCCTGGACATGATTTGGATATGCGGCAAGTACATCTATCCTGGCGGTTGTGATCCAACATATTCCTTCAAGTTCGCGGTTGACGCAACGAGGGGTATGTATAGCCCCCAACTTGACTGGGCTGATCCCAGGCTATTTGGATACAAGTATATGATCTACTCCAGCATCTACGACAATGAGCTGCAGATGCTCAATACCAGCCACGTGAAGAACCAGTAGAACGCTCTTTCATGAAACCCGCCTGGAGCAGAGGCCTCGTCGCCATCATCCTGTTGACGCTTCTGGTTCTCCTGTTCACCCACCGGAGGAAACCAGTGCCTTCGGATTCAATCCTAGCGCCTGCGGCCCCCGCCGCGCCAGAGGTTGCTCCCGCCCAAACTGGCTTCCACCCGCAGGCGAGGAACCTTGGGGTGAGAAAACCCAACCTGACGCCCGAGGAGAGGGCTGAGCTCGCGAAGAAGTTTGGCGAGCAGATCAAGCCCGCTGTGGATAGGTGGTGCAGGGCGTACGGAGGGCGCCTGCCGATAAGACCGGAGGATTTCACCCTTGATAAGTTCAAGGAGCGCATAGGAATGAACGATTCCTTCCATATCTACACCTTCATGATTGATGGCATCACTCTGAGCGTCCGCGACTGCAGAGGTCGTGTCGCAGTGATGTATATGTTTGCCCCGGCAGCGAAACAGTTAATGGCGCTGCCAGGCGGAACCAGACCGAAGCTGGATCTCCCCGTGAACAAGGGGGACATCATCCGCATGGTAAGAGAAGACTCCGGAACTGAGTTCAAGCCCCATGAAGTCCTGCTCAGGCCGACCGGGGCTGCAACCGCCATAAATGGCGGGGCGTTCGCGGACATCGGGCCGCTGGGTGGGGACCCGAATAACGGCCTGTGCAGAGTCTCCCTCGTGTTCGGCCCCGATGGAAACTTGATCTACTATGACAGAGACCCGTTATTCTGATCACCCCACTAGGAAAGGTGTTAGCATTACACTCTTGGTGATGCTGAGCTTGCTTGGCCTTGGAGCCGTGCTTTATGTGTCCTGG
>CAZHEW010000240.1:0-5676 GCA_964531815.1 uncultured Verrucomicrobiota bacterium | reverse complement strand
TCTGCGTTAGCCCCGTCTTTCCAGCTTGCGCTCGCTTTCATGCATACGCGCTGGAAACGACGACCTTGGGCTTCGTCACGACCATGACCGCTCTTTCGGGGTTCTTGCGCTGTTTTGGGTGCCTGCCCAAGCCACTCCCGGGCCTCTCGGCTCAGTCCACGGTGTTACCAGGGTGGTCCCCCTGGCTGCAATCCGCTGAGTCTCCCGTGGGGAGCGCTCTCTGTGGGAGAGTCACCGGCATTCTTCCAGCCAAATGCCAGCACAACCCCGTCCTCCAGCAACATCAACGAGGTCTGGGACAGTTTGGGTATGCCACGCGATGAGTTGGCGTAAAGGCGTACGGGGAGCGGACGATGAGTGAGAGGAGCTTGGAGGCAGAGAAGGTGCGGAGGTACCGTGCGGGCAAGCGTTTGCCCCTTTGGGGGCGGAAGGGAGCGGATTGGTCTCCGACCGGGCTGGGCTGACATGGGCGGGGGAAGAAGTCTATGACCAGAAGTCTGCGTCTCCACCTGCTTTCGAGGCAGCGGAACCCGTTGCCGCATGCCCCCCAAGCTTTGGAACATTTCCAGGAATTGAGATGCGCTCTCAACCGGTCTGGCCGTCCAATGTTCTTTACTCGGCACCGCGCTTGAACCACTATTTGCCCAGTGCAAATGTGCGATCTTAGACTGATGTCGTGAATTCAATAGCGAAGAGACTCTGGAATGCATCTCCCGCATCCGTGGCATGGGCGCTACGCCGCGGCGCCCGAAAATGGACGGAACGGCTGATCTGGCTGCCGATCCAGGCGGGGCCCGCCGCCGGCACACAGCTCTTGGTGCCGGCAGGTCCTAAAGCCTTCTGGTCTGAGATGCTTGCCGGCACCTACGATGCTTTTATCTATGAAGCATTGGGGAAGCGGAATCTCCGGGATGCTATCTGCTGGGACATCGGCGCGCATATTGGATACCATTCCCTCACCTTCGCCAGCCTCGGAGCGAATGTGTTGGCCTTCGAACCCAACCCGCACAATGTGGAACGCCTTCGGGCGCACTTGGAACGCAACCCGACTCTGGCGCGCAACATCCGTCCCATGGTCATGGCCGTATCGGATCGGGATGGCGAAGTGGCCTTCGTTCAGTCCGGTGACATGATGGGCGAAAGCAGCGGCAGCCACATGGCGGCGGCTCTGGCGCCCCTGGCTCCGGCGAATTACGCCAATTGCGAACGCACGGTGGTGTCGGCGGTGCGGATGGACTCGCTGATTGCCTTGGGCGAGCGCGCACCGGAGGTCATCAAGATTGACATTGAAGGAGCCGAGTTTCTGGCCCTGCAGGGCGCGTCCAGGTTGCTTGCGGAGAAGAAACCACTCCTGCTCATCGAGGTGCATCACATCCTGCTGATGTTTCAGCTGCAGCAGCTCCTTTCGCAGTGCGGCTACTCGGTCCACCTCTTGGACGAGCAAAATGCCTCTCCGTCGCGCTGTTTCATCATGGCAGCTGCGGACTAGACCGGGACACTACGTCGCGGTAAATCTCGAAGTGCTGCCGAGCGATTACCTCCGGATGGTAGCGGGCCCTCATGATCTCTCTGGCACCGGGCGCACGCGGAAAACCCGACCGAATCCAACGCGCGATTGCCTTGGTCAGTCCACGCCAGTCATCCACTGCGAACAACTCGGCCCCCGGGACCCCGGTAGCAATATCGGGCACCCCCCCGATACCCGCCGCAAAAAGCTTGAGGTTGCGAGCCAGAGCCTCGGCCACCACGAGGCCGAAAGACTCGGCTGGCGAAAAATGCACCATCCCGTCCGACGCGTCGAATAGCTCAACGAGCTCGCTGCTGGTCTTCGGCCCGACCCAACGCGCGTATCCCTCCCGTTCCATCGGTCTGATCTTCTCGAGGAAGGCAGCCCCATAAGCATTGTTAGGGCTGCTATTGCCCACGAACTGAAATTCAAAATCCAGCCCCTGCTGGTGTAGCTCTCGGACAACATCCAGCAATTCGATTGTGCGTTTGCGTGGGGCGATCACGCCCACGTTAACCAGCCGGCATCGGACGGCGCTAGCCCGCGCTGGTGCGGGAGTAAGGAACCTCTCGCGAAGCGCATTCGCCACACGCCAAGTGTGCCGCGCGCGGGGCCGGACGAGTTGTTCCGTGTACGCGGAGTTGCAGAACACCCCGTCCGTCCGTCTCAATGTGAAGTCTTCCAGTCTGGCTGAGAGCCAAGGATGACTGCCAACCCGTTCCCGAAATTGCCTGGCGAGCTCGGCCATGTTGCCGTGTATAGTTATCAGGTTCGGAAAGCCTGAAAAAACGGCACTGATGCCGCAATCTTGTTCGGTCCCTTGTCCATGCACCAAGTCAGGCCGAATCTCCTTCAGCTTCCTCCGGACGGCACGGATGCAGCCCTGGTAACCGGTGCGGATCCAGCCAATCTTGGGAACCAGGAGGCTGTGATAGAAGATATTGGAGGCCAGTTTGGGCGGCGAACTCACCGTCTGGCGCAGGCAGGAGACCACATGCACTTCCAGCTCCGGCATCTGTGCAAGCCCTTGCAGCAACGCCTCGGGCGCGGCGCCGAAATGCGGCGCGGGCGTGCCGTAGTCCTTGTACATGTTCCGATTGTCGGTGGTCAGGAAAGCAATCTTCATCTTCAAATTCGTGCGCCGCCGGGCCTCGACCAGCGTGAAGTCCGGCGCGCCGGCGCCCGTCTGGTCAATCCTTCGTCATGGACCGGATCCGGCCCGGGCAAAACCAGGCTCAGTTTCATCTTGCCGAGCCTGCATCATCGGGGTGTTCGCTGCCCGCGGCAACTCAAATCCTGAAGTCCCGGCGCGTTCTCAGCTCGGATCTTCCATGCCGGCGGGCTTCGTGTTAGGGTAACTTCAATGAGCGCGCAATATGACAGGATGGGTTGGAGCCGATGAAACCCGCCGCTGCTCCCCAGGTTGACGGGTTCAATGCCCCACTGGCCTGGCCCTTCGTCGTGGCGTGCCTGTGTTTGGCGAGCCAGACAATCGCTGGTCAAAGCGGAGCGCCACTCAACGCCGCGGTCTTCTCCGAACGCCGCCCCGGGAATGATGAAGCCCTCGCTTCCGAAATCAGCGCGCAGGTCCGGGCCGCCGGTTATCGCACGGAGGCCGTCGGCACGGCCATCCTCACCAACCAGTCACTGCTCACCACCGGGCGGTTTGACCTGCTGGTCCTGCCCGGCGCGCGCTCGTTGCCGATTTCTGCGGCGCCCGCCATCCAGAGCTACTTGCAAACCGGCGGCGACTTGTTGGCGCTCGGGCTGCCGGCGTGGGAGTCGCCCTTGTTCCGTCTCAACGGCCAATGGATCTCACTCCAGGCCTATGAAGAAGCAGTCGCCGCCCAACGGGCGCGGCATGTCGTGGAGGACTTTGGCCAGGCCGACCTGTCGCGCTGGCAGCGAACTTCGGGAGAACCTGGCGTGGAGGCAGAGTATGAGCTGGCCGGCAGCCGTGACGGCCAGGCGCTGCACGCCAGGATGGGCCGCCTGGGCGGGTGGCAAACCTTGGGCTCGCCGGCGCTGGCCTCGCCATTCCCGCCGAATCACACCCTGACGTGTTTCCGCGCCAAGGGCGGCCCGCACACGCGGCAGCTCGCGCTGGAATGGGATGAGGCCGACGGCTCCCGCTGGATTGCCACGGTGAACCTGACCCCCGAGTGGAAACACTACACCCTCCTGCCCGACCGGTTCAAAGCCTGGCCCCTCGAGGCGGCCAGTCAGTCTCGCCGCTTCAATCCAGCCAAAGCCGTCAGGTTCTGGGTGGGGCTCGCCCTTTCCCACACTGCGCTCCAAGGCGACCGGCACGAGTATTGGTTCGATGATTTGGGCACGGCGCCCAACCCATTTGGCGACCTGCTGCCGCCGATGGACTCCAGCCTGCCGGCGCTGGAGTCGGTGTCGCCGAATTACCAATGCTACCCGATCATGACACCGGTGGTGGTGCGGGCCGACCACCAGAAGGTGGCCTTGGAAGAGTGGGAGGGGAGGCCCGGCCCCGTGAAGGGAGGGCGAGCGTCCTCGCGAGCCCAAACTTCTGTGGGCCTTCCATTAGATCAGGGCTCGCGAGGACGCTCGCCCTCCCAGATGGTTGTGGGCCTCCACCCCCGCGCGCGGGGCGTGGGGTATAACCAGCAGCGGGCGTTCCGTTGGGAGCCGTTGCTGGGAGCATACGATGCGGCCACCCAGGATTACCGCGGGGCGCTGGGGGCGCTCCTTGTCCATGTCGAGCCACCATTCCGTGGCGGCGTGTGGGCTGTTTTCACGCCGGAGGACGCGGCCTTCTACCAGCAAGCGGTCGTTACCAATTGCCTGCATCAGGTGCTGACGCGCATGAACCGCGGCGTGTTCCTCACTGAGGGCGGCAGCGAATTCTTCACCGTCTTTGCGGGGCAGCAGTTCACAGCCGGGGCGCGCGTGGCGAACTTCGGCCGGGAGACCGTCAGCAACCTGCATGTCGCAGTGCAGTTCCTTGATGCCAAGTGCCGTGCCCAACGTGCGGCTCTCGAGCGCGAGGTCGCGCTTGACCCTGGTGAGATTAGGGCAGTCGAGCAGGGCGGCCTTTCCAAGAAGCCCGGCGAAGCAGGCGTCTCAGTTGCTCTGACACTGGCCGGCACACCTATAGACGGGCTTCGCCACGAACTCGGCGTTTGGGAGCCCAAGGCGAAGCCGGAATACATCCAGGCTCGCGATGGCGGCCTGTGGCTTCGCGGCAAGCCCTGGAAGGCGCATGGCGTAAACTACATGCCTTCCAGCGGGATTGGCTTGGCCAACGGCCGCTACTTCGAACACTGGCTGGGCCGGGGCGCTTATGACCCCGAGGTGATTGAGCGCGACCTGCGGCGCGTCAAGGCCATGAACCTGAACGCGGTGAGCGTCTTCATTTACCATCAATCGCTCCAGGCCCAGCATCTGCTCGACCTGCTGCGCCGTTGCGAGGCGCTCGGCCTGCGCGTCAACCAGTCCCTCCGCCCCGGCACGCCGATGAACTTCCGCTGGCGTGAGATGAAGGAGCTGATCGAGTATTACCGGCTGGCACAGAACGATACTGTCTTCGCTTACGACCTGGCCTGGGAGCCCACCCACGGCAGCCACGAGCAGCAGCAAAACGCCTATGCCATCCTCTGGAACGACTGGGTTTTCAAGCGCTATGGCACCCTTGATGCCGCGACCAACGCCTGGTCGTTTCCTGCTCCGCACTCCGCCCTCCGCCCTCCGCACTTGGCCGTTCCGTCCATGTCCCAACTGACGGCTGATGGCGAATGGCGCAAGCTCGTTGCCGACTACCGCCTCTTCCTCGACGACCTGCTCCGCGAGAAATATGGCGCCGCGCGCGAACTGGTGAAGTCCATTGACCCGCACCACCCCGTCAGCTTCCGCATGACGTGCGCCGGCGATCCCCTTTACAACTGGGATGCAGCGCTGGTTTACGACTTCTACGGCTTGGCGGACGCCGTGGACATCTGGGAGCCTGAAGCCTATGGTCGCATCGGCGATTGGGACCGCGTCCGGCCTGGCGCTTTCACCGCCGCCTACGCCCGGCTGTGCGATCCCGCCAAGCCCGTGGTATGGGCCGAGATGGGCTACACCGTCTGGGACATGAACCGCATGGCCCCTGACCCGGAGAAGCTCGCCTTTGCGGGCCGCTACTACGCCGACTTTTACCG
>CAZHEW010000239.1:0-5725 GCA_964531815.1 uncultured Verrucomicrobiota bacterium | reverse complement strand
TCAAGACCGACCCGGACAAAGCGCACAAGCTGCTGCGCACCATCACGCAGTTCCTCAAGAAATGGCATGCGCTCCAGCGCGAGACCTTCCCCTCCATCGGCGGCATCTTCCTGCTGGACGACATCGTCGGCTTCATCGGCGAGGAGGATTTCAAGGAGTTCGGCCTGCCTTATTTCAAGGAACTCTACGCCGGAGACCAGGCCGTGAAGTTCTTCCACAACGATGCCGCGTGCGGCAAGTCCATCGGCTATTACCCCGAGATCGGCATCAACCTCTACAACCCCGGCATTTTCAACACGCTCGCGGAGTTGCGGCGGATGTCCGCCAACCGGCTCGCGATCCTCGGCAACATACCCCCGCGCGACGTGCTGGCCAAAGGTTCGCCGGCTGAGGTGCAGACGGCAGTGCGCAAACTCCTGGCGGAGACGCCTGACCGATCAAAGCTTGTCCTTTCCTGTGCCGGAGGAATGCCGATGGGTGTGACCACGGAGAATATAAGGGCGTTTATCGAGGCCGCGCGGTAGCCTGGCCATAAGCGTCTCACCGAGCTTGCCTTGACGTTGCGTCCGGGCTAGACTGAACGCAGTGTTTGAAACCGCATGATGTGCCCGTTTTCCCCATGAAGGTTCGCCTTGCCTGCGCGCTGTGGTCTCTCCTCGCGGCGGTTGCCTGTGCCGCGCCACCCGCGCTCGTGCCCTTGCCGCAGGTTCTCCAAACCAACGCAGGCTCCTTTGCCTTTTGTCCGCCCCAGGCCATCCCCGGCACACCCGCTGCCGCGCCCACGACGATCCTCGTGAGCGGGGCTGCGCGCCAGACTGGCGAATACCTCGCGGCCTACCTGTTCAGATCCACCGGCTACCGGTTTCAGGTGGGCACCAACGCAGGAGTCGGCCCGGTGCCGCAGGCCATTCTGCTGACCACTAATGGCGCCCTGGTTAGCCTGGGTGAGGAAGGCTACGAATTGACGGTGGCGACGAACTCGGTGGTGATCCGCGCACCGGCGGCAGCCGGACTGTTCTACGGCGTACAAACGCTGCTGCAACTGCTGCCGCCGGAAATCTACGGCCCGCGCCCGGTGACCGGCGTGCCGTGGACAGCGCCCTGTGTCTATATCCGAGACTGGCCGCGCTTCCCGTGGCGGGGGTACATGCTGGACAGCGTGCGCCATTTCTTCACCAAGGACGAGGTGAAGAAGCTGATTGATAGCCTCGCGTTCCACAAACTGAATGTGTTTCACTGGCACCTGACCGATGATTCGGGCTGGCGGCTGGAGATTAAGAAGTGGCCGCTGCTCACCGACGTCGGCGCCTGGCGCACGGGCATGATGTGGAATCTGAACCCCAACGCGAGCCTGTGCTGGGAAGGCACCAACTATGGCGGCTTCTATACGCAGGCGGAGGCGCGGGAAATTGTCGAATACGCCGCCCAGCGGCACATCACCGTGGTGCCGGAAATCGAGATGCCGGGGCACTCGTCAGCGGCGCTGGCCGCGTATCCGCAGTTTGCCTGCGGCTGTCCCACTTGCTACAACGGTCCGTATAGCCTGAACGTCACGAGTTATGTCGGCGGGGTATTCTGCGTCGCCCGCCCCGAGACGATGGACTTTCTGAAGGACGTGCTCACCGAGGTAATGGACGTGTTTCCGAGCCCCTACATCCACATTGGAGGGGACGAGGTGAGGTTTGACAACTGGAGGAGACATTCGCTTGACCAGGCCCTGACCAACAGCCTGGGCATCGCGGACATGCAGAAGTACCAAGGTCATTTCGCTCAGCAGATCGCCAACTGGATCCAGAGCCAGGGCCGCACCATGATGGGGTGGAGCGAAATCATGAACGGCGGCGTGGTGACCAATGCGGCGCTGATGGATTGGCTGAACACCCGGGCAGTGCAGACCGCCACCAACCGGCAATACGTCGTCATGGCCCCCAGCTCGACGCTCTACATCAACAAGTATGAGACTGGCGGTCCTGCCGGCGAAGGTGTGGTGTGGTCCAACGAGCCCCCGGCGCAATCGGGCTATACGCCGCTGTTCAACGTGTACGCCTACGAACCCATTCCCGCCAATCTCCCGCCCGCTTATACCAACTACATCCTCGGAGCCGAAGGGCCCTGCTGGTCCGAATGGATACACACGCTGCGGAACCTCGAGTTCAGGATGTTCCCGCGGCTGGCGGCCATCGCCGAAGTGGACTGGACCGCCGCCGCTCTGAAGAACTGGACGCACTTCACCAACCGGCTGGTGCTCCACAAGCAACGGCTCACACAAATGGGCGTCAACTACAACCCCAGCGCCACGCCCCCCGAGCTTGGCGCCTGGACCCCCGCCCAAACACCCGCCGACTACGCCACGCTCACCTGGGACATCACCGCCAGCGTGACCGCGCCAGGCGAAGTAAGCGTCAGCTTTTGCTGGAAGTCGGGCGCCCATGGCCTCTACATCGCCTGGGCCGCCCTGCTGGAGGACGGCGTCGAGATTGACCGCGACACCCACGCGGGATACACGGGCTACAATCCCGTGCAGCCAGGCTACACACTTCGACTCCCCGCCCGCCGCCCGGGGGCGACCTACCGGCTGGCGGCCTCGGTCAAAGGACGTGACGGCACAAACTCGAGCGGCATTGTGTATCGAACAAACTGGAACTGAGCGTATGAAGTCTCCCTGGTTCAAACTGGTTGGCGCCGTCGCGATGGTCCTGGCGAGCGCGGTGGGCGTTCGCGCGCAGGCTTTCCCCGCCCCCATCCGGACCCTCGCAGGCGGCGCGACGCCCGGCGCGGCGGGCGGCTTCGGCAGCAACGCCCGCTTCAACCAGCCTAACGGCCTTGCAGCGGACAATGCCGGGAATGTCTATGTCTCCGACACCGAAAACAGCACCATCCGCAAGATTTCGCCGGAAGGCTGGGTAAGCACGCTCGCTAGCCTGGCTGGCGATTTTGGGAGCGCGGACGGCGAGGGTGCAACCGCGCGGTTCTACGGCCCGCAAGGCATTGCCGCCGATGGCGCGGGACAACTTTACCTCGCCGACAGCGCGAACAGCACCATCCGCAAAGTGACCCCGGCGGGCGCCGTCAGCACCCTGGCGGGCGCGCCCGGCCACTTTAACAGTTTCGACGGCGCGGGTGCCGATGCTCAGTTTTATCATCCCGAAGGAGTGACCGTGGATGCCGACGGTAACCTCTATGTGGCGGATACGTGGAACCACACGATCCGGAAGGTAACTCCTTCCGGCCTGGTCAGCACGCTGGCCGGTTTGGCCGGGCACCTCGGGAGTGTGGACGGCACCAACAGCAAGGCCCGGTTCAATCGCCCGTCCGGCATCGCGGTGGACAGCCTCGCCAATCTCTTCGTGGCTGACTCATTCAATCACACCATTCGGAAGATCACTCCCGCCGGAGAAGTAACCACCGTTGCGGGCCTGCACGGCGTTTGGGGCAGTGCCGACGGCACCAACAGCGCCGCCCGCTTCTACCTGCCGCAGGGAATCTGTGCCGCCCCCAACGGCGATCTGTTCGTCGCGGACTCTGGCAACCAGGTCCTGCGAAAGGTGTCGCCCGCGGGGCCGGACTGGGTGGTCAGCACCGTGGCGGGCTTGCCCGGATCGGCCGGGAGCACCAACGGCGCCGGCGACACCGCCCGGTTCTACTTTCCCGCCGGCCTTGCGCTCGACAGCGCGGGCTGCCTCTATGTGGCGGACGCGGCCAACCATTTGGTCCGCACAACCCGCATCGTCCCGCCCACCTTGCAGTTCGCCACGCTGGACAGTCACATGGTGCTCTTCTGGCCCACCTCAGCCGCGGGGTTCATGCTGGAGGAATCATCGGCCCTTGACGCTGCAGCGGTCTGGTCGCCCCTTACCAACGGCATCGTTGCCCTCGACGACAACTTCGTTCACACCAACAGCCTCACCGGTCCTGCATTCTATCGTTTGCATCTGCCGTAACGGTCGCGGTGAAGGCGCATGCCGGCGGAAGCGCAACCACCGGCGTCTCCGGTTGATGCGGGCTGCCGATAAACCGCCAGGCTGACTGATTCCGGGGCGAAGGGCTCGATGCGCAGGTTGTTGACTCCAGGCTTTAAGCACCGGCTGATCTCCAGGCGCGACGGGCTGCCGATGAAACCGCCCGTGTCCTTGCCGTTGATCGTCACTCGCGCTGCGGTTTCCGGGCTGATACCGCCCAGCTCCAGATAAACACGCGAGCCGCTCAGGTCGGACTGGGTTAGATCGCAGTGGCCGGCGAACGGATCGGCTTTGGCGGGGCTCAGGGTTAGCCGGCCGCTGAGCATCCCCCAGGGCGCGGCGCCGAAGGCAGCAAGTTCCAGCGCCGCCGGCCAGGCGCCGTCCTCGAAGTCGGCTTCGGTCCAATGCTCGCTTTTGTCATTAGAAGTCTTCCAGGTCTTGTCTATGCGCTCGGTCAGTGCCGTGCCGGAGCCCAACTCGACCTTGAGGCGGCCAAGCAGGCCGGCGGGGTTCGGCTTGTGGCCGGCGTTAAGCGCGGCGATGGCAAGCTGGTTTGCGCCGGGGGTCAGCAAGTGGGTTACGTCCAGCTCCACCGGGTTGCGCCAGCCTTCGGCGCTGTCGTCGCCCTTGCCGGCTTCCTTGCCGTTGACGAAGAGAGTGAAGCCGTTGTCGGCTGTGCCGATGAAAACGGCTTTGCGGATCGTGGCCCCGGCGGGGATGCTGAGCTGCTTGCGGAAAAACCGGGTCCCAGGCGGCGCATCGCGTCCCGAGCCGGTCTCAGGATGCCACGTCCAGGAGCAGCCGCGCAGCGCCAGCGCCGGCGCGTCGTCCAGGACGGACGTGGGGTCCGGCGGCGCCGGCGCGGGGTCGCGCGTCACGGCGATGGTCCGGAGCGCCGCGGAACTGCCGGGCTCCCGTCGCGGCGGCAGGGTGCGCGGCTTTGGATGGAAAACGAGCAGGACGCTTTCGTTGGGCTCCAGCGTCAGGCGCAGCTCGACCTGCCGGTCTTTGCGCGAGAAGGGCAGGGCGGTGATCTCGTTGCGCATGGCGTCCCAGCACTCAGGCGTGCCGTCGGCGGTGATGCGGAAGCGGAAGGTACGCGGCGCGCCTTCATGATTCTGGTTGACGATGAAGAAAACATCCCGGCCCGCCTTCACCCGGTGCAGCACGTGGAGCCAGCCATCGGTCTTGCCTTCGAGCACTTCCAAGGTCGGCCGGATGTTCGCATCCCCGGCCAGCACTCGCTGGAGCTGTTCGGGAGTGGGTTGCGCCGGCAGCAGGTAGGAGCGTCCGCCGGCAGGGCTGGTCTTGCAGGCGGTCAGGCCGGGTTCCGGCTGGCCCCAGATAGCCTCGCGCAACTTGCCAATGTCCGCTGCGGTCTTCCCAAGCGTCGCGGACTGGGCAGGGAGGAAACCGTGGGCGAGCACCACGCCGCCGCGGTCGAAGAACTGCTTGGCCTTGGCCAGTGTGGCGTAGGGGATGACCTCCACTGGCGGCACAATGAGCACGCGGTAGCGTTCATCGCGCAGCTTGAGGCCGCTGCGGCTGACCCTGGCGTCCTTTTCAAAGACTTCATACGGCAGCCAGTCGCAGTCGTAGAGAGCGTCCTGGAGGCTCTCGCTGATCTGCTCGGGCAGGATGTGTTGGCCGCTGTGCGCGCTCTGGCCGAGGTAGAGCAGCGCCACCGGGCAGACGTGGCGGCCGCCGGTGAGCATCAAGCTCAGCCGGCTGGTGTAGTCGGCGAACACGCGGTAGAGCGGCCAGCG
>CAZHEW010000238.1:0-5738 GCA_964531815.1 uncultured Verrucomicrobiota bacterium | reverse complement strand
TGGTTCTTCCAGCAGCTCTGGGTCAACGGCCGGCGCGCCACCCGCGCCCGCCACCCTAACCGCGGCTACCTTCCCATTGCCGAACTGCCCGACAAGACAAAGGAATGGACCCAGGGCCATAGCCGCTTCCGTTTCCGCGAGGGCGACCTGAAAGCCTGGAACACTATCACCAACGCCGAAGTCGTGGTGATGACCCGCTGGGTCGAGTCGCGCCTGCCGATCGCCGCTGTGGACGAACATGAGCGCATCGCCAACTTCACCAAGTGCTCCGTCTTCCAGCTCGCGCCCGGCGACCAATACTACGCCGAAGGCGCCTTCGAGTTCCTGGACGAACCGGGCGAATGGTATCTCGACCCGGCTGCCGGCAAGCTGTTCTACCTGCCGCGGCCCGGCGAAACGCTGGCCCGGGCCCAGGCGGTCGCGCCCGTCCTGGCCCAGGTGCTCCGCTTCGAGGGCCAGCCCGAAGCCGCCCAATTCGTCGAGCGCGTCTCCCTGCGCGGCCTGACCTTCTCCCACACCGAATGGCATTTCCCCTCGGATTTCAAAGCCGCAAAGGACAAGCCCAACGTCTGGCCCAATCCAACCGCCGAGGTCGGCGGCTTTGCCCAGGCGGCCATTGGCGTCTCCGGCGCGGTGTATGGCGAGGGCCTCCGCCAGAGCGTTTTCGAGGACTGCCGGTTCGCGGCCCTCGGCAACTATGCCCTCGAACTGGCCCGCGGCTGCCAGTCCAACCGCATCACCCGCTGCGAATTCACCGATCTCGGCGCCGGCGGCATCAAGCTCGGCGAAACCCGCATCCGCGCACGGGCCGCCGAGCAGGCCCGCGCCAATGTAGTCAGCCATTGCCGCCTCCACGACGGCGGCAAGCTCTTCGCCAGCGCCGTCGGCATCTGGATCGGCCAGTCGCCGGACAACCGGATCATCCGCAACCTCATTCACGACTTCTACTACACCGGCATCTCCATCGGCTGGACCTGGGGCTACGGCCCCGCCCTCGCGAGCAACAACATCGTCGCCCTCAACCACGTCCACCACATCGGCGCAAAATCCGATGGCGACGGCCCGATTCTCAGCGACATGGGCGGCATCTACACCCTGGGCAAGCAGCCGGGCACCACCATCCGCAGCAACCTCTGGCACGACATCGCGGCCGTCCGTTACGGCGGCTGGGGCATCTACTTCGACGAGGGCAGCAGCGGCATCCTGGCCGAGGACAACATCGTCTATCGCACCACCCATGGCGGCTTCCACCAGCACTACGGCGAAACCAACGTCGTCCGTAACAACATCTTCGCCTTCGCCCGCGACCACCAGGTCCAGCGCACCCGCCCTGAGCCGCATCGTAGTTTCGCCTTCGTCACCAACATCGTCTATTTCGATTCCGGCAAACTGCTCGCCGGAGACTGGTCCAACGACAACTACCTGATGGACTCGAACCTCTACTTCGACGCCCGCCCCGACGCCAAGCCCGCCCAGCCGCGCCTGGGCCCCTGCACCTGGCAGCTATGGCAGGAGCGCGGCCATGACCAGCACTCGCTCATCGCCGACCCGCTCTTCGCCGCCCCCGGCAAGAACGACTTCCGCCTCCAGCCTGCTTCCCCGGCTTTCCAGCTCGGTTTCCGCCCCATTGACCTGTCCGGCGCCGGCCCTTGACCCTCGCCGCCCTCCGCGGCAGCCAACCCGAACACTTATGCCAGCTCCAGCTTGCGATTGCACCATTCGCTGCCGGCAACTCCCCCCTCTCCCGTTCCGAAGTGGCGAGGGCTGGGGTGAGGGGACTGCCCAGTCGTAGAATCATGCAGTTCCAATCTGGAAGTGGTATTACGCTCAGGGACGCCGCGTAAGGGCACACTGGAACGGGTGTGCGGGTTTGCCGCCCTCGGGGGGGCCGCGCTTCACAACTACCTGGTTGCGAGAGCAGGGCTCGGCGGGCTGGCTTTCTCCGGCGCTTGCGTCAGGCTGGCGAGATAGTCCCCGAGAGCCTCGATTTCATCGGGGCGCCCGACGAGCGGGGGCATGTAATTGCGATAGGGGGAGTCCTCCGCGTAATCATGAAGCAGCTTGAGGATGCTGCCGATGCCTTCGCGGTTGCGCTCGCCCAGGAGGCGCTTCATCGAGCGGTAAACATCCCGCGTGTGGCAGGAGGCGCATTGGCCGCGAAACATGGCTTCACCTTTCGCCAGCGTTTGCTCGGCGGCTGTGGCCTGGGCGGAGAGCGGGCGATTCCACAGCGACGCGCCCAGGAAACCGTTGGTGTTCAACTGGCTCACAGCCTGGACGCGCACGCCATTGGAAAACATGTATTGGCCGATGACGTACGGCTTGCGGAGCATCTCGCGGCCGTACTCGGCTGCGGCGGTGGCAACGAAGGCCAGCACGACCACGCTGGCTGCGTGGCGCAGCTTGACATCCACCGGCGACCGCCAGACAAAGAGATAAACAACGCCCACGACGCTGGCCGAGCTCAGCGGAATAATCAGGATCGTACGGGTGAGCTGGCTGAAGACGCCGGCGCCGGCGCTCGACACGCCCAGTTGCATCAGCGCGCGGTGGGCTTCGGGCACGTTCCACAGGTACCTGGCAAATGCAACCGGCAGCAGCGCGAAGGCGGGAATCACCCAGCGGGCGCTCCAGCGCAAGAGCGCCGTCTTCGTCTCGGGGAATTTCCCGCCGTCAATTCGCGCGCAGGTGACCATGGCCCAGACGCCTGCCAGCGAGACGCAGGCGAGACTGCGCAGGAGCAGGCTGGGCCAGAACAGCGGGTTGAACAGCGCCTGCAGAAAGCGGCTGGGTTCCAGCCCGGTCCCGGCCACCGCCAGCCAGGGCTGCCCGGGCGTCAACATAAACGTAAGTATGCCGTTGATGATGAACAGGGTCAGAAAGGCGGCAATGGCATAGACCCAGCCAACCTTGAGGTGCAACCGGTCCGGAATCCGGCCCCAGGTGTAGTAATACACGGCGGCGGTCGTCAGCTCGACCATGAACACGACCCACTCGATGGCCCAGGCAAACACAAAGTTGTGGAGGAGCGTGCTCGTGGCTTCCGGGTGGGCCAGCCCAATGGCGAACCAGATGCCCACGCCGGTGGCCGCTCCGAACACTCCCGTCAGGATCAGGAAAAACCTCGAGTGGCCTTGCAGCACCCGCAGCCAGTCCTGCCGGTTCTCCCGCCGGGCTTTGGTCTCCGCCAGCACCAGGTAAAAACCGCCGCCGACGGCGAAGTGCGAGATCATGACGTGGACGATGGCGATCACCCCGATCACCCAGCCGCTGCCCAGGTGCGGAACGTCCCAGAATGGATAATTCATAGCGTCGTGTCTGAGGTTCTTACAGGGCGAGATACCCCCAGATGGTGGTGGCGATGGTTGCCAGCAAGAGCAGCAATCCAAACACGGTGGTGTTGCGCGCCCGGCGCCCGGCCTGGCGGCTCGTGTCGTAGAGGGGCACCAGCATCCAGGCAACCAGCGCCACGGTGAACAGCCCCAGCCCGGCAAATTCCCCGGCCTTGCCCGGCACCCAGTTGCCCAGGATCTTCAGCACCTGGAACTGGCTCATGAAATACCACTCCGGGTGGATGCCCACGGGGGCCGGCTTGAGCGAATCGGCCTGCGGCCCCAGGTCCCAGGGATAGATGGCCGCCAGCACGGCCAGGAGGTTGATGGCGATCAGCCACATGGCCAGGTCCTTCATCAGGAAATTGGGAAAGAAGGGTATGGATTGGCGCTGCGCGGCGGGCTTGCGCTCCTCGGATGGGGGAACCGCATTGCCATGTCTCTGCACCAGGTAGAGATGAAAACCGAGCAGAGGCAGGAACAGGAGCGGCAGCACAACGACGTGCAGTGCGAAAAACCGCTGCACGGTGTGCTCGTTGACTTCCAAACCGCCCCGAACCAGCGCGGCCATCTTGGAGCCGATAACGGGCAATCCGCTGGGGATGTCCAAGCCCACCGTGGTCGCGAAGTACGCCAGCTCATCCATCGGCAGCAGGTAGCCGCTGAAGCCGAACCCCATGCCCAGCCCCAGCAGCCCCAGCCCCGACCACCAGCCAAACTCGCGCGGCTTGCGGTAGGCCTTCATGAAAAACACCGAAAACATGTGGATGCCCACCGCGGCGATCATCAGGTTGGCGCCCCACGAGTGCAACGAGCGGATGAGCCACCCAAAATGCGTATCGTAGGTGATCTGGCGAACGGATTCGTAGGCCTCGGGTCCCGGGCGATAATAGACCAGCAGCAGCACGCCGGTGACGGCCTGGAGCACGAAGAACATCAGCGAGAGCCCGCCCCAATAATACCAGAACGAATGCGCGTGCCAGGGCACGGTCTTGTGCCGGGCCAAAGCCTGCAGCTCCGCCAGGCCAAGACGCTCGTCAACCCACGAATAGACGGAGGAGCAGAAGTTCTTCATGGCTCAAGCGGTCCGGGCCGGGCGGGAAACCACCACGGCGCTTTCCGTGCGTTTGACCTCCAGCCGCTCCAGGGGTTTGGGAGGCGGACCGCTGACGTTGCCGCCCGTGCGCGCGTTGTAAACGCCGCCGTGGCAGGCGCAGTAAATTCGGTCCTGGTCCCCCTGGTATTGCACCGTGCATCCAAGGTGGGTGCACACGGCGATCAGCGCCACCCACTCATCGTCCGGGTGATGAATCAGCAGGGCGGGGCGGGAGCCGAACTTGAACATCAGCGCTTTGCCGGGAGCCAGCTTATGCGCTTCGGGCAGGCTGACCTCACTGACGGCTGCCAGGCTCGCGGCCTTCTCAACCGGCGACTCGAGATAACGGTAAACGGGGTAGGCAAAAGCGGCCGCATAGCATAAACCAACGCCGCCCGCCGCGACGCGAACAAAGGTCCGACGGCTGCCGGAGCCCTGCGCCTCGGGTGGGGATGGAGGGGGCGGAGTTTTCATCAGACAGGTTTCTCGACGACGGGTTCGGCGCGCCGAAACACGGAAATGAGCCAGGCCAGGCAGACCAGCCCCGCGACAAAGGAAGCCACAAAGACGCAGATCACCGGCCAGTTGGCAGCCACGGGACGATCCCACACGTTGAATCCGCTTGCGAGCAGGGTGACATCCCGCAGCACATCGCGGCAGGCTGCCATCCCGAGCATGGCAACAACGCCAACCACCAGAGCCAGCCAGCCCGGCAACCGGGAGGTCGGCCGGGCCGCCGCAGCCCACGCCGCCAGCAAAACCAGCAGGCCCACGGCCGCCAGCCAGACCGGCGCCGCGGAGCGAAACAGGATGTCGCCTGCCAGGCTTTGCCGAATCGCGCCGGGTTGGACGCCGAGAACCTGGAACGCCAGGAATATCTGCGCCAAAAGCGCGGCGACCGCAATCCGCCCGCCCATCCCCGACAGATAAGCCCGCACTTTCCCGTCAATGGACTTCAGGCCGGCCAGCCAGATCATCCACAGCCCGGCGGCCGCCAGTCCGCCGGCCAGCATGAACAGCCAGCGCACCATGAGCGCGGGGTCCACGGCCGGCAGTTGGGCGCCGATAGCGGAAGCCGCGTAGAGCCCCTGCCAGGCTTCGGGGTGAAGCATGAGCGTCATGTTGGTGGAAAAGATGCGCGAAATCAGCAGCGCCAGCGCCAGCGAAATCAAAGCCATCGGCCACGCCCGGCGGCCGGCCTCCAATTTGGCCGTGAACCGGTAAATATGCCAATAGGTGCCCATCAGGAGCGCGATCACCCCAATCCACCAGACGCCGATCAAAATGCTGCTGGTGTAGAGGGCGCGCCC
>CAZHEW010000237.1:0-5740 GCA_964531815.1 uncultured Verrucomicrobiota bacterium | reverse complement strand
ACGCTCGATGATGTAGCAGTAACCGGGAATACCATAGAAGCTGACCTTCTTCCCGCCTCCGGCCGTGTCCGTAATCGTTACCTTCCCCACATAGTCTTTGACCCACACGTAAAAGCGCGCGTTGCCCTTGCCCCCACGGCCGTCCGTCACGGAGAAGTCAAAATAGTCCTGCTCGTTGTTCACCTGCTGGTAAAAGAGGCGGGTCAAATCGGTGGTGACTATACCACCATTGTGCGCCGGTGTCTGATAGCTTCCCAGCACTACCGTGTCCCCATCAGCGTCGGCAACAGCGTACATCGTCGGGGTAAGGTAAATCTTGAACGACGTACCCTTGGCGCGGTAGTAGTGTACCTCATTCGCCTTGGGGTGCCTATGAACCCCCAGCACCCCTCTCTCCTTGAGCGCCTTGGTGTCCCACGCCAGGTCAGGATGGTTGTTCGGATTGACCGGGCTGATCGTGAACTCTCCAGCAGGGTTGTAGGTCCCGGCGCTGAACAGCGTGAACTCGTCTCCGGGCAAGAGATCAGCGCCCAAGTTGTCCACATCGAGTGTGCCTCCCGCTGTGAAGGTGCCGATACCTGCGACCTGGTCCGAAAGCTCATCGCCCCCATTCCGATTCACTTCCACCTTTGTCGTGCTGCCGCTGTTGAGCGTCACGTTCTTGCCGCCGCTGGTCAGCGCCCCGATTGTCCCGGTCGCCGCCCCGGGATCGAGCACGCCGCCGCTCTGCACGGTAAGGTCGCCGCCGATAACGCCGTTGTGGCCGCCCAAAGTCGCCCCGGTCTGCACCGTGACCGCCCCGCTGCCGGTAGCCCCGTTGACCAACAGCCTGCCGCCGCCCACCGTGGTGGCGCCGCTGTAATCGTTCACCGTGTTGAGTGTCAGCGTGCTGCTGCCCTGCTTGGTCAGGCCGCCGCTGCCGCTGATCTTGCCGCTGCCCGAAATCGTGTAATCCTTCGTCGAGTTGTTTAAGACGCTTGCCGGCGACACCGCGGTGTTCAGCCCGACCGCAGGCGCAGCCTCCGCCGCACTGTCGTCCAGGAGCACATTGCGGCTGTCGCAATATTTCACTCCCATCGGCACCTCGTCCTGCCACAGGTCGGCGGTAACGAAGTCCCAGTCGCCGTTGCCTCCAATCCACTTGAACGCCCCCGTCGGCACTCTCACTGAATAGCTGCAGGTGCCATTGCCGACGGCTGGAGTCGCCCCGTTGTAACCCTTGATGTGTAGATACCACGTCCCTTCGGCGGTCGGCGTGGTCTGCATGGTGCCGCTGGACCAGTCGGTCTCAGACTCGGTCCAGGTGTATGTGGGATTCTGGTTCCAGGCATACTTATACTTCTGAATCTTGCCGGCCCCAAAGCCTCCCACCGCCGTCCACGTCACCGCGAGGTTTGGCAAACAGGGATCCCCGTCGGGCGTCACGCTACCGGACGTCGGCGGCACCGACAGCGTCCACTGGGTCTGCGGCGATGAAGCCGCAATGTTGGGCGTCGGCACGGCTTGGTCGCTGACGGTGACCCTCAGGCCGGT
Organism: uncultured Verrucomicrobiota bacterium; assembly: GCA_964531815.1. Lineage (GTDB taxonomy): Bacteria > Verrucomicrobiota > Verrucomicrobiia > Limisphaerales > UBA8199 > UBA8199. The sequence continues at coordinate 4,207 of CAZHEW010000237.1, read as the reverse complement.
GTATTCCGTGTTCGCCGTGAGACCCGTCCACGTATGCGTCGTGCCCTTGCCCCCGCTGTCACTCCGGCCCGTGCAACTGTAGTTGTAGCCCGCGGACGCGTTGATTCCCGAATGCGCGTCCGTGCCTGCACCGGTCACTGCGATGCTGTCGGCTGTGACCGTGCCGATGGTCATGCTGACGGGCGTCGGCGGCGCCGCGTCCACGCGGAAAGCCGTGCCGGTGGACCAGCCGAGTCCGCCGTTGAGGTTGTAGGCGGTGGTCCCGCTGGATTCACCCAGGCGGTAGTACGCCCAGGGGCTGTGGGCCAGGACATGGTCCCGATACGTCGTTGCCGAGGTCCGCGCGCTGTAGTGGGCCTGGATCTCAGCCTGCGTCAGGGGCCGATCGTAGATAGCGAACTCATCCATGCGGCCGGCGTAATACGAATCGGCCGACCAGTTGCTCCGGCCAATGTAGTTGATGGTGCGGGTCACAACGTTGGGGATGACGGTCTTTCCGCTCACAGTGAGGGCCGTTCCGTCACGATACATCGCCACCGTGCCATCGCTATTCAGCACGCAGACGTAATGGTGCCACTCGTTGTTGATGATTGCGTTGGCGGAGATGGCCCAGCCGCCGGTGGCCGTGCCATTGTAAACCTCGAACTGCAGGCTGGTGCTCGTGCCATTGCGAGCCACCAGGATATTCTCGTTCGCCGAACCAATGCCAAAGTCCATAAACCTGGCCCAGTTCTGGCTGGCCGTTGGATAGGCCCAGAACTCAACGGTCATCCCGCTGCCGAAGCTGTCGCTAAATGAGGGAACCACCACATGGTCATCGGTGCCGTCAAAGCTGGCACTCGTGTCGCCGCTCACGCCGCCTCCCTGCCCCAGCGTCACGCCGCCGGTATAGGTGCCATTCCGGGCGGATTGCGAGAGGCCGTCGAGGACCCCGACGCGGTAGTACCACTGGCCGTTGGCCAAAGCCGAACCCGGCGCGTAGGAGGTGCCCGATCCGGCCACGAACTGGCTGTCAACCTGCGGCGAGCCGAAGCCCGAGTCGTTGTCCACCTGCACGCGGTAGTTGCTCTGGGGGTTGGAATCTGTGTCGGAGTAGGACCATTGGAGACTCGGCGTATTGTCGGAGTTCCATTGGTTCCCGCTGGTGTTGCTCGCCGTCGGGTCGGTGTTCAACACCTTGTACGAGCGGTAGCCGGTGCCACCGCCAGAACCGCCGAAGCGGCGGTCATGGTTGTCGCTCTCCTGCGAATTGTTGTTAACCACGCGGGCGCAGGCATAATAGGTCTGTGGGTAACCGTGGGCGATGGCGTAATCCTGATACCAGCACAAGTTGCCCGTATCCCAGCTCATGGCGCTGGCACTATAGAGGTCCCAGGTGCCGTGAACGGTGCCGAGCCAGACTCTCCCCGACAGGCCGTCACTGACATGGTGGATGCGGAGCCAGTCCACATACACGGTCTGGCCATTGGCAGCGCCAGTGCCGACCGGGTCGAGACGAACTTGATACACGGTTCCGCTCCAGGAAGCCGGCAATGCCACCCGGTACACGTGCCATTGACCATCCGGGACAATGTTCCAATCCACGTGCCGGTCCCCGCTCCAGCCGCCCGCGCTGCTCGACCAGAACAACTGGGCGTCAGACCCGCCACTCGCCGCCATCCGGATGGTGAGGTAGCGGCAGGTGCTGGCGTTGATGGCCAGCCCGCCCGAGCTGTAGCAGTACGGATCGGCGCCGGTGATGCTGATCGCCAGGCGGTCGTTCGCATCTTCCAGACCGACGCTGCACGCGTTGCCCGCATACCAACCCTGCGCGGTGGATGCGTCCCAATCCCACGAGTAGGAGCTGCCGGTGCCCCAACTGTCGGCTCCCGCGACGGCGAAACGGACCGTCTCGCCTTTCTTCTTGCCGCCGTTGTCCCATCCGTCGGTGGCCCCCGGGGCTTTGCGGCTCAGACGGGTCCATCGGCGCATGTTGCCGTTGCTGGCTACCTTGTCGCCCATCCAGGACACCCCTTCATAGACCATTTGGAAGTCTTCATTGTAGTCGCCCGTCGTGGTGGGGCGCATGTTGAAGTACAGATCCATGTTACCGCCGGGACCTGTGCCCGGACCATTGTTGACCCGGCCGCTGGAGTACCAGCCCGGTCCTTCCGTAACTCCCCCCGTATGGGCGAACCGGATGGGGCTTCCCCAACTCCCATAGGCCTGCGCGGGATTGTTCATTATGTATCGCCACTGGTACACGTTGCCGGCATACATATAGCTCTCGTAGGACCCGCCCGCATAGACGGCATCATATTCCGGGTAGAACCTGCCCATGTTGGCGCACGTGCCTGAACCAGGCCCTCCGTCCGATCCGATCTCGAGCCAGTCGTCCCAGTTGTAGCTGGCAAAAGCGCCCACGGTGTGATCCACAGCGCCGGAGCCTTGCTGATTGACGGGAGCATTGCCGGAGTAGCCACCCTCAACATAGACCCAATGATCGGCGGATGTGTCACAGCTAGACCGTCTGGTGAACCCGTGTCGGTAGGTGATGTACATATCGCGGCTGGCGATACACCCACCCGTGTACCAGCGGATGCGGTCAGTGCCGTTGTTTCCATAACCCAGGTGGAAATTGCCGCAATATCCATTGCCGGTGTAGTAGATCCACGACCCTTCGCTGCCGGAGCGGGCGCAAGAGTCGTAGGGCCAGCCGGCGTAGGCGAACGGTGAGGCAACAGCGAGCAGGCACGCTGCTGCCAGAACTCCAATTGCCCTTTGCTGAAGCTTCTTCATGATATGAATCCTCCATCCTGAACTCCAAAGACTCGCATTATAGACCTGTCGTGGCATAGTCTTGCTCCTTCCTTATTCTGCGGGCGGTGCAGCTTCGGCCGCCGCCGGTGGCGGCAAAACATAGAAGGACATTGTAACCGCCTCGGTACGTGTTCCGTCCGGCCGGACGATCGAGAATGCGATCTGCGCCTGCCCGGCGGGAAACTGCTTGCCCAGAGATAATCGTCCGGAGTAAACCCCGTCACCCTGGGCCTCGTCCCCATCCTCGATGACGTCGCCGGAGTCGTGCAGCACCACCGCCCTGTCGCCGGCGAGGGCACTGTCCACTGCCGCCGTCACTGGCTCCATTGCGGGGTCCTTCCGGCTGTTGCCGGCAACGCTGTTACCTTGGCCGCTGCCGCCACCGTGCGTGTAAGCCGCATAGACCACAGTGTTCGGTGCCCAGTTGGTCACCGGCATATCCTTTGCGGAAGCATCCGCCGGCGTACTGAGCGGCTGAGACGGCACCAGGCCGCTCAGCGAGACCATGGTGGCTTTCAGAATGCCATTCGCACTCCGCAGCCCCGCATCAGCCGCCGCCACACCGGGCCCTTGGCCCGGTTTAACCAGGTTCTCCGCAGTCGCATGGAAGACCATCCGCAAGCCCTGCGGCTCTCTATAGCTTTCGAACCAGCAGTCCGTAATGGCCGGGCCCTCGCCCGCATCCTCACCCGTCGTGAATTGCCACGAAGAGGCGCGCTCGCTCGCAAGGCCTGCCATGGACTTCACTCCGGCCCCCACCTGAACCTCGTAAGTTCGGTTCGGCTCCAGGGGCGCATCCGGCCGGAATACCGCGCGCCGGCCCTGAACTGTGATCTTTCCGGAAACGGGGTTTCCGCCGGTCGTGGGCAGAACCAGAACGCTCTCTCCGGACAACGACGCCGGGTCCACATCGGTTGTGAATGCCAGGGTGATCGGTGCGTTAACGGGCACCCGTTGGTCATTGTGTCGCGGATACCGGGCGAAGACTTTGACGGGTGTGCCCGGCTGGCCTATCGCGGATGCCGTGGCAAACCGCCAACTGAACGGCTTGGCCAACGCGTTGCCCTTGGTGTCCCGGATGCCTGCATCGAGCGCAGTCTGATACACGGTGTTTGCCTTCATCACAAACAGCACTACCGCCGAATCCTCCTCGGGGAAGGCCACCCCCCCATTCTTCATCTCGGCCAGAGGACGACCGTTCACTTGAACCGATTGCGCGGTCACCGATCCTTGGTCCACCGGCGCGCTGAACTTGACGATGATATTCGCCTCCACCGGGACCACGGTCGCCCCGTCGGCCGGAGCGGTGGACACGACCGAGAACCCGGTCTGCTGCGCCTGAGCAGCCAAAGCGACCAGCACGCCCGCTAGTGCCAGAAATGACAGACATCGGTACGCGGCGCGATGC
>CAZHEW010000236.1:0-5771 GCA_964531815.1 uncultured Verrucomicrobiota bacterium | reverse complement strand
GAGGGGAATAATTCAGTTGCAGGGCGATATCTTCTCCGAGAATGCGCCCCAGCATTTTGGTCATGTTGCTGACCACCTCATTCATGTCCAACTGCCGCGGCTGCATTACCTGCCGGCGGCCGAATGCCAGCAGTTGTCGGGTAAGAGAGGCAGCCCGCTCCGCGGCCTGGCCGATTTGTTGCGCCGACTTTGTGGGGAGGGGCGCAAGGCCGCCGCTGGCGATAAGTAGCGAGGCATGACCGTGGATGACGGTCAGGATGTTATTGAAGTCGTGGGCGACGCCCCCGGCGAGCTGGCCGATGGCCTCCATCTTCTGGGACTGCCGCAACTGCTCCTCGAGCCGTTTCTGGGCCATCACGTCCCGAAAGATTCCCAGCAGCAGGGGCGGCCGGCCGCGCAGCTCCACAAACGAGCTGGTTTCTTCCAGGATCACGACATTACCGTTGGGCAGGGCCAGCCGTCGTTCTCTTTGCTTCTCGATGGCCCGATCGCGGAAGCGCCGGCAGAATTCCCGCAGCATCGGCTCGGGCGGCTCGGAGCCGGCTTCAACGACGGTGAACGGTTTGCCCTCCAGTTCTTCCCGGCGCAGGCCGACCAGTTTGCAGAAGGCCTCGTTGACCGCAACGATGTTGCCTTGTTCATCCGTCAGACGCATCCCATCAGCCGAATTCTCCCACACCGAATGGAACAGCATCTCCGAACTCCGCAGGGCCGCCTCGGAGCGCTTCCGGTCCGTAATATCGCGCACGTGCAACAGTACGGCGGCTTGGGCGGCGTAATTGATGCGGCTGGCCCGAATTTCCACCGGCACGGTTCGGCCATCGTGCGTGTAGCTGCCCCCCTCGATCTGCGCCAACCGGCCCTCCACAAGGGCCTTGAAGTCGCGCGCCACCTCTTCCCGTTGCTCCGGCGGGACCAGGTCGGAGACGTTCCGGCCGATCAGATTTTCCCGCGCCAGGCTGTGCAGCCGGCAGGCCGCCGGGTTGACATCGAGCACGTTCCCTTCCGCGTCCTCCACAAACACCGCGTCCGGCGAGCCTTCAAAGAGCTCGCGGAAGCGCTGTTCGCTGTCCCTCAACGCCTGCTCCGCCCGGATCCGCTCCAGCGCCCCGCCACAGTGGTCGGCCAGCGCCTGCAGCGTGGCGAGGTCCGCCTGATTGTATGCCTTGAGCGTGTAGCTTTGAATCGAGACGAGACCAATGACCCTGGTCCGGTTTCGGATCGGCGCCAGCATCAGCGAAGCCGATGGCCGGGACGTGTCTCCGGTCGGCGACACATCCTTGGGCATGGCGAGAGGCTCTTCCCGCAAGATCAGTTCCGCGCCGTTTGCGACAACCCGCCACGCCATTCCGCTGAGCTCCCTTGCGTGGCCGGTTCCCGGAACATCGAACCGTCCGCCGCTGCCGTCGGTGTCCACGTTCAGGATGGGATAGGTTTTGTCCTCTTCGGCGGAATACAAGTCCAACGTAAACGCGTCCCACTTGAACAGATCGTCCGCTGCGGAGCGAATGATTCGCGCCGCCTCGGCGGGCGAGGTCGCCGAACTCAGGTTTTGGCCCAACCTGGCAAACGCCGCGTCGCGCTGCTCGATGCGTTTTCGCTCGGTTATGTCGTTAATCATGGCCAGCGAAACCGTGCGGTCGCCAAACGAAATCGGGCACCACTTGATTTCGACATCCATAACCGCCCCGTCCTTCTTTCGGTGCCGCCACACGCCAGCGTAGCGGACCTGGTTGTGAGGCCCCTCCCCCACAATCCTATGCAAATACTCGATCATGGCCGGCACATCCTCGGGCGGTCGAATGTCTCTAAGCGTCAGCCCTTGAAATTCCTCGGCGGAATAGCCGTAGTGTTGGACGGCCGCCTTATTGGCCTCCAGGATGGCAAGCGTTTGGTGGTCGAACACGAGCATCGGCTTCGGGTTGCTGTCGAAGATCAGGCGATACCTCTCTTCGCTCTGGCGCAAGGCCTCTTCGGCCTGCTTGCGGTCGCTGATGTCCCACGAGTTAACCACCACCCCGGCAATGTCGCAATCGTTCAGCAGGTTCTGGCCGACTCCTTCCAAGTAGCGCCAGGAGCCATCCCGGTGCCGAAACCGATATTCGGCCTTGACGGGACGGCCAGGGTTTTTCAGGCCAGAGTCGAATGCCTGCAATACGCGCGGCAGATCCTCGGGATGAACGAACGAGAAGGCGCTCTGCCCCTTCAATTCCCGAGGTTCATACCCCAGCACGCGCTTGACTGACTGGCTGTTGTTAACGAAAAGGCCTGTCCGGTCCAAAATGCTGAGGATGTCCAGCGTGTTCTCCGTAATCGCCCGGTAGTGTTTCTCCCGGCGAACCAGTTCGGCTTCGACGCGCCGCCGCTGGCGCCGTTCCTCGGACTCCTCGACCGCGCGCCGCACGGCCGGAACCAATTGCTCCGGCCAGTTCTTGAGCACATAGTCGGTCGCCCCAGCCTTGAGACTCTCGATGGCCGCGTATTCTCCGATTGTCCCGGAAACGAGCAGAAACGGTGTCTCGGGGCATTTCGCTCGCGCGGCCCGCAGGGCCGCCAGGCCGTTGTACGACGGCAGCAGATAATCCGCCAGGATGATGTCGAACTTCTCCGGCGCCAGAGCCTTTTCAAAGGCGGCGCGGCCTTCTGCCAGCACCAACTCGACCTCGAACCCTTCCTTCGTTAGCATGGTTTGGACCAGGTCGGAATAATCCGGGTCATCTTCCAGGTGCAGGACGCGCAGTGGACGGTTCATACGAGTTTTGTGACTGATTCTGCCTCCCAAAACAGCAACATTAGTGCCATTAGAGGGTCCGCTTTCTCTTCCACGCAGGTGGCGTCTCCCGGCAGATTCTGCCCTGTTTTCTGCCGTTTTTGACCAAAACCGAGGACTCTCAGCCGGAGAAATCGGCTGCCGGCGTCGGCAGCACGCGTCGGATTTCTGACAGCCGATAGCCAAATCCCGGCCCGCGCACGCTGGAAAGCTCGATCCTGCCCTGCCGGCGCTGGTAGAGACCCGAATGCACCGCCGCCTCCGGACGCGAGGCCTCCGGGTAAAATTGCATCGCGTTGGTTTCAATCCCCATGATCGTTCCCGTGTGCGCTGCCAGCAGCGCGTGCGGAATCTGCGCGAGCATCGGGTTGGTCAGGTCCTGCACCATCAGGCTCATGCCATGCGCCCTTGCCCAGCAGGCGCTCAGCACGGCCCCGGTTTGCGTCTTGCAGGTTTTGAGCGCCACGCCCGACCACCCGAGTTCGCGCCCCAGCCGCACCAACCGCCAGTCATGCGCGCTCTCGTCAAGAAACAACGGTTTGCGCGCCGACACACTGCGCACGTCCAACCGATGATGCTCCAGGTCATAGGGGAACGGCTGCTCGACGTATAGAATCATCCCATACACCCGCGGGTATGCATCCCGCAAACGATCCAGAATCTCATTCACATACTCCGGCTCGGCCACCGTGCAGTTGAAATCAGCCGACAACCAGTCCACCCCTGTGTCCAGGGCAATTTCACCCACCTTGAACAAACGACGGTAGTCCCACTCCGCGTCATTGCCACGCAGCTTCACCTTGAGGCACTTCAGCCCGTCGCGCCGGATCCAATCCACCAGCACCACCGGGTAACCATCCGCCGGCTCGCCGCCCGTCCGCTCGGTTTCTTCCAGCAAATCCAGTCCGCCGACTAAATGCCACGCCACCAGGCTGTCCGGGCGGCGCTTGCTCAGGAAGTCAGCGGGGTACCTGCCGGCGAAGGAAACACCCGAGGATGCAGCCGCTTGCAGGTAATAGCCCAGGTCGCGATTCATAAACCCGGCATGGTAGGTGTCGTAGGTCGGGCAGCCGTGCAATTGCCCATAGGCGTCATGCACCGCCAGGTCGAACGGCGAACAGCACACCAGCGCGGCCAGCCACGGCAGCGGTTCCCTGCCCCGCCGGTGCCGCTGGTTAAACCCCTGGAGCCACCCAGGCAACACGGTCTCCAGAAAGTCGTGGCCCAGCTCGATCGGATGCCCCCGGGTGCGAATTCTCGCCCACAACTCCGCCAGCTCCGCGCAGAACACCTTCAATGCATTGTGCCGCTCTTCGTAAGGCAACCCGCTCGGCCACACCCACTGCACGCTTAACGGCGTCTCCCCCCATCCTTCGGCCGTTCGGCCCTGATCGTCGGTCACCATCACGCGGGCCCGGGCGCACGTGACCTCCGTCAGCGTTTCTGTGCCGAACTTCAGCGCCACGCGCGTCTGAACCGGCAGGAAGTAAAGCGCCGCGCCGACTGTGCGGATATCCGTTGCTTTGCCCATAGCTGCTGATTAAGCCCCAAGCATCCCAGGTCAACAAGCGGGATTTGGCCGCGCGTTTGCATCTCCCCGATGGCATCGGCGGCGTTGCGCCACCGGCTCGCGCAGCACCAGCGGGATGTTCGATGGGATTATGACGGCGAATGGAGTGCCCCACCCCGTCAGGGCACGCTTCGGCGCCAAGGGGCTCAGTGCGCCCGCACGCGGCGCTTTGGGGGTGCAAAACCCGCTCTAGCCGCCAAAGCTCTCGGCCATGGCGACGGCTTTGAGCATGGCTTTGGACTTGTTTACCGTTTCCCGGTATTCGTCCTCGGGCGTTGAGTCGTTCACCCAGCCGCCGCCGGCTTGGATGTAGGCCCGGCCATCCTTGATCAGCGCGCTGCGGATGGTGATGCAGCAATCCAGGTTGCCATTGAAAGAGAAATAGCCAACGCAGCCGCCGTAGGGACCGCGCGCCGTTTGCTCCAGCTCGGCAATAATCTGCATCGCGCGGATCTTGGGCGCGCCGCTGAGCGTGCCGGCGGGAAAGGTCGCGCGCATCAGATCATAGGGTGTCTTGTCAGCCGAGAGCCGGCCCTGGACCTGAGAGACGATGTGCATGACGTGGCTGTAGCGCTCGATGACCATCAGGTCCTTGACCTGCACGCTGCCGTAATCGCACACCCGGCCCAGGTCATTGCGCGCCAGGTCCACCAGCATCACATGCTCGGCGCGCTCTTTCGGATCGGCCAGCAGCTCCTTTTCAAGCGCGAGGTCCTCTGCGGGGGTGGCCCCGCGGCGGCGGGTGCCGGCTATGGGCCGGATTTCCACCTGGCGATCCTCGCATCGCACATGCGTCTCCGGGGAAGCGCCGACCAGCGAGAAACCTTTCAGCTCGAGCAGGAACATGTAGGGGGACGGGTTGACGGAGCGGGCGGCTCGGTACACATCGAGCGGCGTGGCCTTGGACGGCGCGGAAAAGCGCTGGGAACCGACCACCTGGATAATGTCCCCGGAGGTGATGTAGTCCTTGGCCTTGAGAACATTGGCGAGAAACTTCTCGCGGGGAAGGTTGGGTTCGAATGGCAGCGCGGGCACATCTCCGCGGACGGCCACAGGGTGATGCTCAATCGGCTGTTCGAGCAGAGAGACCAGGCGGTCAATCTCGCCGGTGGCATCCTCGTACGCCTCGGCGGGGCTGGCCGCATCGGCGAGCACCGCGTTGACCAGAACGGTAATGGTCTGCGCCACGCGATCGAAGATAAGCAGTTGATCGGCGATGAGGAAGTAGATCACCGGAGTCTGCAAGTCGTCTTGCGGCGGGCGCGGCACAACCGGTTCGACATCGTGGATGAACTCGTAGCCGATGAACCCGATCGCGCCGCCGGTGAACCGCGGCAAGCCGGGCACGGAGACGGCGCGATACTGCTGCATCACGCGCTCGACCGCCTCCAGGCCGTCGCGCAGGCCATCGGCAGGCGACGCACCGCCCCC
>CAZHEW010000235.1:0-5783 GCA_964531815.1 uncultured Verrucomicrobiota bacterium | reverse complement strand
GATCCATCAGCCCCATTCCCCCGGAAGAAATCACCCGTTTCCGGCCAGATACTACCTAAGCCGAAAGGCTTGAACGAATTGAAGCACAAAGAGCCCCGCCGGCCGGCGGGGCTCTTTCCTTTATGCCGGTCAGGCCGGGCGACCCCCCCCCGGAACCGGCCTGGGCGGGTTTGTAACATGGGCGGCCGGGCAGCCCATGCGGCCCATGTCACCCCCCTGCGGACGCGCCAGGCCGCCGCCCTGCAGAGCCACAGGGCAGCTCCCACATCGCTCCCACCCGGCTCCCACCTGGCTACCACCTGGCTTAATAGAAAATCTATTAAGCCAGGTGGTAGCCAGGTGGGAGCCAGGTGCTACGGGGGCGGGTTGAGGCCGGGGTTAGGCCGGGGTTAGGGGGCACTGTTCCTACCCGCCGCAAAATGCCGGCCAAACGAGACAAGGCGCAGAGCTCCGCCCCTCTCTTTGCCTTGCCTGTGATGAAATTTCAGGGCAATCTGGGGCCGTCGCCGTCGCACAAAACCACTTTCCATGACGCTTATCGGCCAAAACAAGAAAGACAACCGGGACATTCCCGGGGCAGGGAAAAGCCCCTCCCCGGACCCCTGCTTTGCAGTTCGGCTGGAGCCCTGCGGCTCGCTTGCCGCCAGCGCCGGCAGGCCGAGGTAGTTCTCTCCAGCAGCCATGCCCAACCCCAACACCGGAAGCAAGACACTCTCCACGCCCGCCACCCTCGGTTTCTCGATGCCCGCGGAGTGGGAGCGGCACGAAGCGACGTGGCTGGCCTGGCCGCACAATCCGGCCGATTGGCCCGCCAAGGTGGACACGGTCCGCTGGGTTTATGGCGAAATTGTCCGCAAAATCGCCCCGGGCGAGCAGGTTTGCCTGCTCGTCAACAGCCGGACCGACGAGAAATTCGCGCGCGGCCAGCTCGAACGGGCCGGGGCGAGTTCTGGCCGGGTCCGGTTCATCCGGCATCCCACCGAGCGGGGATGGATGCGTGATACCGGCCCGATCTTTGTGCGGCGCGGCGCCCGGGGCGAGACGGCCATCGTGCACTTTCACTTCAACGCCTGGGCCCGGCACGACGACTGGCAAAAAGACCGCCGGGTGCCTGATACCGCCGCCCGGTTGTTGCGCAAGCGCCTCTTCCACGCCCGGCACGGCGGCAAAGACTTCATCCTCGAAGGCGGGGGCATCGAAGTCAACGGCCGCGGCACGCTGCTGACGACGGAACAGTGTTACCTCAACCGGAGAGCCCAGGTGCGCAACCCCGGCCTGGGGCGGCGGCAGATCGAAGAGACCCTCAAGAGCTATCTGGGCGTTACCAATATCCAGTGGCTGATCGCCGGGCCGGCGGGCGACGACACCAACGGCCACATTGATGACATCTGCCGCTTCGTCAATCCGAAGACCGTCGTGCTGATCAGGGAAACCAACCGCAAAGACATCAACTACCGCCCGCTGGCCGAAAACTGGGAGCGCATCCGCGACGTGCGGTTGGAAGACGGCTCGCGCCCGGAGGTTGTGCCGCTGCCAATGCCGGCTCCCCTCTATTTCGCCGGGCGGCGTCTCCCGGCCAGCTACGCCAACTTCTACATCGCGAATGCGGCTGTGCTGGTTCCCACCTTCAACGACCCCAACGACCGCCTTGCTCTCGGCATCCTGGCTGACCTCTTCCCGGACCGCCCGGTGGTCGGTCTGCACGCTGTGGATCTGGTCCTTGGCCGCGGCACGGTCCATTGCCTCAGCCAGCAGCAACCGGCTTGACGGTTGGCCCGCGCCCCCCGGGACGCGCGCAGACAGCCGCCCGCACGCGGGAGTGATGCCGCTGCCAACCCTTCTGGCCTCTCCGCCCCGGACCCCCCCGCTTGACGGGTCCCCCCGCCTGGTCCTGCGAATCGGGCGAGGTTCCCGGCGCTAGACCTGCATGTGCGATCCGTCGCAGAAGGGCGGCTTCTTGGAGTGCTTGCAGAGGCACCAGGCCACTGTCTTGGCTTCGGTGATCTCGACCTTGACGGGGGCGAACTCTGTTCCCTTGTGAGATCCGTCGCAGAAAGGCTGTTTCCGGGATTTCCCACAGGCGCACCAATAGTAGGTTCCCTTCTCAGCCTTCTGGACCGCGGGGGATTTCTGAACGATGTTGGGAGTCTTCATATAGGCAACTTGATGGTTGGGGTGAGCGTCAGGGCTCGCTGACGAAATCGGATTTGGGGGCGCCGCAAATGGGGCAGACCCACCCTTCGGGCAGGTCTTCGAACCGGGTGCCCGCCGGGATGCCGGCATCCGGGTCGCCCTGGGCGGGGTCGTAAACGTAGTGGCAGACGGAACAAGTGTAGTTGGCGCCGGGCGCCGAGGCGGTGCCGGGCTCTTCAACACTGGCGGGAGCGATGTAGGTGGGGGCGTTCTTGGGCGCTCTGCCCTTCTTGACATCGCGATAGTAGGCATAGGTGAGCGGCGGCTGAGAATCGTTAAGGACATCGCCCTCGACCACTTCGCCCACAAACAGCAGGTGGGTGCCCACGTCCAGGGTCTGCACGACTTTGCATTCAAGCCAGGCCAGAGTGTCCTCCAGCAGAATCGGCGCGCCGGTTTGGCCTGTTCGATGGCGCACCGAGGCAAACTTGTCAACAGTCCGGCCGGACTTGTAGCCGAACAGCCCGATCAACTCAGCCTTGGCATCTTGTTGCAGGACGGAAACAGCAAACACCTGGCTCTGGCTGATCAGCCCGCAAGTATGGTTGTCCTTGTTGCAGGCGATGGCAAAGCGAGCGGGTTGGGACGTCACTTGAAAGACGGTATTGGCAATGTAGCCGCCGCGTTGACTGCCGTTCGTTGAACTGACGACGTAGAGGCCGTAACTGATCTTGTAGAAAGCTTCGTAATTCATGGCAAACAGCGAATTGCCCGGGGACGCTCTCCTTCTACCGGATGAAGAGCGCCGCTGTCAAACTGCTTTGTTACCAGACCACGGCTCGGCAGCGAGGAACTTCGCCGCATTGCGGTTGAGGCAGAACCCGTCTGGCGGGTAAAAGCTAGTCGAAGGCGTGGCCTGCGCAGCAAAGCACATTGCGGACTTTGTGCTGCACGAGTTCCTTGACCCGCGCGCGGGCCGGGCCCAGATACTTGCGCGGATCGAATTCCTTTGGGTTCTCGGCGAAGACCTTGCGGACAGCCGCGGTCATCGCCAGGCGCAGGTCGGTGTCAATGTTGACCTTGGCGCAGCCGGTGCGCCGCGCGATCTCGATGTCCCCCTCGGGGACGCCCGCGGCGTTGGCCAGGTTGCCGCCGTACTTGTTGATCTCCTCCACGAGGTCCTTGGGCACGCTCGAGGCCCCGTGCAGCACCAGCGGATAATCACCCAGGCCGGCGTCCATGAGCGCCTGCTTGATGGCTTTGAGCCGCTCCAGGTCGAGGTGCTGTTCGCCCTTGAACTTATAAGCGCCGTGCGAGTTGCCAATCGCCACCGCCAGCGAATCCACACCTGAGAGCTTCACGAACTCGACCGCCTGTTCGGGATTGGTATAGCGGCCTTCTTTCGAGAACTGGCCCCCCTCTTCGCCTTCGTCGAACTGCGCCCCGATCAGGCAGCCCAGTTCTCCTTCCACGACGGCATTATGGGCATGCGCGTACTCCACGACCTTGCGGCACACTTCAACATTCTTCTCGAACGGCTCGTGGCTGGCGTCAATCATCACGCTGGTGAACCCGTCGTCAATGCAGTCCTTGCACAGCTCGAAGGTGTCCCCGTGGTCGAGGTGGACCGCGACGGGGATATTGGACAGGTTGATCGCCACCTCGACCAGCTTCCGGAGATAGATGGGGTTCGCATATTCGCGCGCGCCCTTGGAGACCTGGAGCATGACGGGCGCCTTCTCTTCCTCGCAAGCCTCGATGATCGCCTGAAGCAGCTCCATGTTGTTGACGTTAAAAGCGCCCAGCGCGTACTTGCCCTTCAGCGCCCTGGCGAACAGTTCTTTAGTATGTGTCAATGGCATAAGTCTCTTCGTCCGTTTGGCGAGCTGACCAATTAACCGCCGCAACTACTGCGACCGGCTTTGATAGTAGGCAACCCCCCCGGTTTAGAAAGCAAAAAAGCCGGTCGCGGGTCCCGCGCTCCCGCGCCTACGGTTCCTTTTCGTCGGCGCTCAGCCTCCGGTACATGGTTGCGACGCTCATGCCAAGCCGGATGGCGGCCTCCTCCTTGTTGCCGCCGCATTGCTGGATAACGCGGTTCAAGTAGGCCAGTTCCTGCTGCCGCAGGTAGGCCTTCATCGGGACCAGCGGCTGGTCCGCGCCGGGGCCCGCTGCCGGGGCAGCCTCCGGTTCTCCGGCGGGATGCAGCGGATACACGGCCGAATCCGGCACCGCTGGCAGGGAGGTCGCGGTTTGGGCATCGGGCGCCGGACCGGCGGTCTTGACGCCGGCCAGCAGGTGCGGCGGCAGATCTCCGGCCTGAATGATGCCGCCCTCGCACAATACCACCGCCCGCTCGATGGCGTTTTCCAACTCACGCACGTTCCCCGGCCAGTCGTAAGCGCGCAGAATCTCCATCGCCTCGCGGGTTATCCGCATCGGCTGGTTTGTGCCGGCAGCCGCCTTGCCCTTGAGGAAATGCGCCACGAGCAGCGGGATATCCTCGCGTCGCTCCCGCAGGCTCGGCAGCGGGATGGCGATGACGTTCAGCCGGTAATACAGGTCCTCGCGGAAGGCGCCTTCCTTGATTCGCTGCTCGAGCGATTCGTTGGACGCGGCGACCACGCGCACATTGACGTAAACGGGCCGGTTCTCGCCCACGCGCCGGATTTCTCGCTCCTGCAAGACCCGCAGCAGCCGGCTCTGGAGCATCGCCGACATGGAGCCCACCTCATCCAGAAAGATGGTGCCCCCGTCCGCCTCCTCGAACAATCCTTTCTTGTCTCCGATCGCCCCGGTGAACGCCCCGCGGCAATGGCCGAAGAGCTCGGATTCGAGCAGGCTCTCCGGCAACGCGCTGCAGTTGACCGGCACAAACGGCGCGAACTGCCGCCGGCTGTTGTAATGCAGCGCCCGGGCCACCAGTTCTTTGCCTGTGCCGCTCTCGCCCAGGACCAGGATCGTGCTGTCGGTGTTGGCCACCCGTTCGATCATCGAGAACACCGCCTGCATCTTCGGCGCGTTGCCGACGATCTGGTCGAACTCGTACTTCTTCTTGAGCTGCCTGCGGAGGTGAACCGTTTCGTTCCTGGCGGCGTTGTAGGAGAGCGTGCGCTGCACGCACATCTTGAGTTCCTCGACTTTGAAAGGCTTCTCCAGATAGTCGTAGGCCCCGAGTTTCGTCGCCCTCAGGGCCGTCTCGATCGTCCCGAACCCGGTAATGACGATCACCTCCGCCGGCGGGGAGAGCGCGCGCGCTTTCTCCACTACCTCCAGCCCCTGCGCCCGGGTCTTGTCAAAATAGAGGTCGGTGATTACCAGGTCCGGCGCATGCGCCGTCAGCCCCGCGATGGCGGCATTCCCGTTTGAAAAGGGGAATACCTCGTGCCCTTCCTGGCGGAGCAACTCACTGACCACCTGCAATGTGGTCAGATCATCATCCACCAAAAGGACTCTTGCCATTGCATGCCACTTAACCGAAAACCTCCGCCCCGTGCAAGCGCAACATTGGCGCCGCGTGGCCGGCGCCGCTCGCCGTCAGCCCCGGAAGCAGAAGGCGGAATTCCGCGCCCGCGAAAGGCGCCCCCCGCCAAGGTCAGCGCGTATGCATGAAAGCGAGCGCAAGCTGGAAAGACGGGGCTAACGCAGAT
>CAZHEW010000234.1:0-5801 GCA_964531815.1 uncultured Verrucomicrobiota bacterium | reverse complement strand
AGCGTTGCAGATATATGTGCCCGCTTCCCCCTCGCCCCAGCCCTCTCCTGTGGGGGAGGGAGCATTGCCGGCGCGATGGGAAGGGCTCAGCGTCTATTGATGGAACGACGGTCGTCGGCCGGGACCGATGGCGAGTGGGGTGTGAGCATCATCCACCGGAGCACCTGGTCGGCTGCAGCTTGGGGAGACGTGCCCAGCACGTTATGGTCGCCGGCCCCCAGGATCTTGTACTCGCGGAGGCTGGGGCAGTTCCGTTTCAGCCAGGGGCCGACGCAGCACCACGGCACGACTGGGTCAACCAGGCCGGTGAGACCGTAAACGGGCACGGTGGTTTGACGAGCGACCGGGCGGGGATCGTTGTGTGCGATCAACCGCAGGCGGTGGACAGCGGCCTGGCGATCCAGTTCCGTCCGGCGCGCAATGAATTCGTGGAGGCCGGCGAGCGTTTCAGGCGAGTGGCGGTAGCGGAAGCGCGCCACCCTGGCGTAGCCGAACATGAGGCGCGTCAACATGGCCAGCGAAAGGCCGCCACCTGCGCGTTCGGCCAGGCGCACGCCCCAGCGCATCGGATGCCGGACAAAGCCGCCGGCCAGGATCAGCGCTTCGGCTTGAAACCGGCCCCGCGCGACGAGGCTCCAGAGCACTTGTGAGCCAAATGACTCGCCCAGCAGCCAGCCGCGCGCGATGCCCCGCTCGGCCAGCGCCGCCTCGACGGCCTGGGCGTAATCCGCCAGCGACCAGGTGAGCGTGCGCGGGTAGGTCATTTCCACGAATCGCACCCGGCCGCCGACCGCGCGGCGGAAACCGCCGACCAGCGTCCAGTCGCCGTGCAGTCCCGGCAGATAAATCAGCGCCGGGCGCGCGGCGTCGCCGTGGACACGCAGTTCGAGGTTCCCGGTCATCAGGTTGACATGTGGTGCGCGGGACAATGACGGGCGTTGCGCCGCCCCCGGGCGGCTCACGCATTGTCCGGCCAAGGCATGGGACCGCACTTCTCTAGCCGGCGCAACCAATTTCCCTGTCCCGGTTACTGCCCGGCTCGGACGCGAAAGGAGCAAGTCCTTGCGTTGATTTGCCCGGCGGCCCAGCGGGCATGCTCCGACACCAGGGGCTCGGCGTCCTTGGCCGCTTTGTGCAGGGCGGCCAAGGCCCGCTCGTCGCCGGTATTTCCCAAGGCGACACAGACGTTACGCAGCAGGCCGCGACGCCGCGCGCGCCAGATGGGCGTGCCCGCAAAGCGACGTTTGAAGCCCGCTTCGTCCAGGGTCAAGAGCTCCAGCAAATCCGGCTGGGCAAGGTCGGGGCGCGCATGTGCCTTCATGATCTGTCCTTCCCGCGCGAAGCGGTTCCACGGGCATGCCAGCAGACACTCGTCGCAGCCAAATATGCGGTTGCCGATTGCCGGGCGCAGTTCGAGGGGGATGCTCCCTTTCAATTCAATTGTCAGGTAGGAGATGCAGCGCCGCGCATCGAGTTGGAAGGGGGCAGTTATCGCCGCAGTCGGGCAGGCGTTGATGCAGCGGAGGCAGGAACCACAGCGGGCGCGCTCCGGGGGATCGGGCTCCAGGCTCAGGGTGGTGATGATCTCGGAGAGGAAGAACCAGTTGCCGAGCCGGCGGCTGACCAGGTTGGTGTGCTTGCCAATGAAGCCCAGCCCGGCGCGTTGGGCCACGTCACGCTCAAGCACCGGGCCGGTATCCACGTACCATAGCGAGCGCGCGCCGGCACCGCCCAGTTGGCTCACGAAGTCCGCCAGCGCCCTCGACCGCTCGCCCAGGATGTCGTGGTAATCGCCGAAGCGGGCGTAGCGGGCGACGGTGCCGGCTTCCGAACCGGCATTGTGGTAACTGGCCGCCATCGTGAGGATGCTTCGGGCGCCGGGGAGCACCTGCTGCGGGTCGGCTCGCCCCCGCGCGGTGCGTTCGAGCCAAGCCATCTGGCCATGCCGTCCTTCGGCCAGCCACTGTTTGAACCGCGGGGCGGACTCCGGCGCGGCGGCTGCGGTGACGCGGCAGTCGTCGAAGCCCAACTCTCGCGCCCGCTGCCGAAGCGCCTGCTTCATCGGTGGGCTGACTGGGCCATGCGGAACTGATGCAGCACGTGCTGCATGACCTCGCGCAGCGAGCGCATCTCCGTGTTCACGAGGACATCCGCCTGGCGATAACAGGGCTCCCGGACAGCCAGGAGCTGACGAATCTTTGCCAGCGGATCAGGCTCGTTCAACAGCGGCCGGTGGCTGTGGCCGCGCGCGCGCTCCCAGATCGTCTCCGGCGATGCCCAGAGGCAGATCACCAGCGCATGCGTCTTGAGGCTGGCCAGGTTGGCCGGGTCGGCCGGCAACCCGCCCCCGGTGGCGATGACCGTCTTATCGCGCCGGGTTAGCTCCTCGACGATCCGCCGTTCCCACTCGCGAAAGACCGGCTCGCCGTCCTGGTCGAAGATGTCGCTAATCCTCTTCCCGACACGCGCCTCGATGACATGGTCGGTATCCAGAAAAGTGAAATGCAACGCATCCGCTACCATTCGGCCCACGCAAGACTTGCCGGTACCCATGAATCCGATGAGGGCCAGGTTGTGGATGGAGCGCGTGCCAGTCATGTCTCAGGCCTCGCACAATTTCTGGATGGCGGCGACGTTCAAGACGGCTTTGGGGACGAAAGAGCTCACCTCCACAAACTCGGGCAGCTTGGAGCCGTCGGCGCTGCGTTCGGAGCAATGGTCGTTGTCGCCCCAGGGGCCGAGGCCGTCGAGCGTAGGCACCGCATTCCAGATGAGGTTGGCGTCGCTCAGGCCGCCGCGCTCCTCGGAGTTCAACGCCAGGCCAAGTTCATCGGCAGTCTGCTTCCAGAGTTGGAAGAGGCCGTCGGTGCCCGGGTTTCGGGGCCAGGGGGCGGATTCGGTGAGGATCTCGATCTGGACCTGGCAGGCATAGCCATCGGCTGGGCTGTGCACCTCGCCCGGCCCGGCCAGCGCGAGCAAGTCTGCTTTGGCCTGCGTGAAGACCTCTGAAGTGAAGGAGCGGAACTCCCCCTCCGCCACGGCCTCGTGCGGGACACGGTTCAGGACTGTTCCGCCGCAAATCGTGCCGACATTGACCGTGAGGCCGCGCTCATAGTTCGTCAGGGCGGCGATGCGCTGCACCGTGCGTCCGAGTTGGACAATGGCATTGGCGCCATGAGGGTGTTTGCCTCCCGCGTGCGAACCGCGTCCACTGACCGTCGCCCGCCAGGTCCCCCTGCCCTTGCGCGCCACGATCAGCCGCGCGGTGTTGCCGGCGCGCCCTTCGGATTCGAAGACCAGCGCCGCCAGCGTGCCAGCGCCGAAGTGCGCGCGGCAGACATCGCCGAAGTCAGGCGAGTAACATTCTTCGGAGGAATTCCATATCAGTTTCCAGGTGATGTCCTCAAACAGCTTCGGTGCGTGAGCCCGAAGGGCGGAAAGCACGAGCCACATCATTACCGAGCCGCCCTTGATATCGTGCGTGCCGGGACCGAAGATGCGGTCGCCCTCGAGCTGCCAGCGAAAGTTGTTGCGCGCCTCCTCTTCGGGCGGGAAGACGGTATCGAGGTGCGAGATCAGGGCGACGCGCTTTTCCGAACGCCCGCGCCGCGTCAGCACCAGATGGTCGCCCCAGTCCCGGTTGGCCGAGGGAACATGCTCCCCGGTGAAGCCCAGGGGTGCAAAGCATTCGGCCGTGAACCGGCCAAGCTGGTTCACGCCCTCGCGGTTCCCGGTGAAACTGTTAATGCCAACCATGCGCTCCAACATGTGCAGCGCGGCAGGCATTTGGCCCTCGAGGAATTGGGGCAGCGGTCCAGTGTTCTGCATGAAGAGAAGGTGGCGAGAATTCCTGCGGAGGTCAACCATCACGCAACCCGGGCACAGCGATGGCACGAATCCCGCGGTAAGCCCGCCGGCCGGGGAACCGGCGCGCGCCGGCACGACCGTGTCCACGCTATCCTGCTGCGCGCGCCAAATCGCGGCGTGCAATGCCGGCAAGCCGAGTGATAGTCTGCGCCCTATGAGAGCGCTCGCTATGGTCTGTCTGCTGGGCTGGAGCACAGTTTCGACTCCGGTGGCAGCAGAACAGGCACAACCCGAGGTGGTCGGCATTGTCGCCGACGGCAAGAGCGACTGGCGGATTGTATGCCCGCCGCCCGCGTCGCCGGGTGTGAACTGGGCGGCCAGAGAGCTGCAGAAATACGTCCTGCAGATCAGCGGCTGCAAGCTGACGATCGTCCAGCGGACTCGCGGCAAGCCGGCTTTGGCCGTTGGCCTGCGCCGCGAATTGTCGCCGGATGACCGCGCGGCGCTGCCACCGTCCGCGCCGGGTTATGACGGGTATGCGATTGTCGTGGTACCAGCGACCCGTAAGAGCCCGGCCCGGGTTGTGATTGCGGGAGACAACACGCGCGGGGTGATCTACAGCGTCTATGAACTGCTGGAGCGGATGGGCTGCCGCTGGTTCTACCCTGCGGCAGATGCCGCCGACCCGGAAATCGTGCCGGAACGGGCCACGCTCTCGCTGCGCGCGCGCTCGTGGGCGGCGGCGTCCCCGATGAAATACCGCATCTGCAACGGCAGTGAATGGTTCTTCGAGATGCAGGCCGCCCCGGCCCTCAAGCAGCTCGATTGGGCGATGAAGGCGCGCTACAACGCCATGGGTTGGCAGGCTGACACGCATACATCCCTGGAGACCCAATACCAGCAGCTCGCCGAGGGCGGCCTGCTGGCCGAGCTGGCGAAACGCGACCTGCTGCTGCACGGGCCGGCCCATTGCTTCAATCTCCTGCTGCGGGGCGAAGATTACCTGAAGACCCATCCCGAATGGTTCGGCCTGCGCAACGGCAAGCGCGTGCCGCAGACCTTCGCGGGCGCGCAGTTCTGCTGGTCGAACCCCGAGGCGCGGAAGCAGTTCACAGACAATGTCGAGGCCTTCGCCCGACAGGCCCGGCAAATCAGCATCCTTTGCCTGGTGCCGTTCGACGGCGGGCAGGCTTGCGAATGCGAGCCGTGCAAGAAAGCCGGGGCCAGCAACCTGCTGATGTTGCTAATGGGCGAGGTCATCGAGCGGCTCAAAGTCTGCCGGCCAGACCTGCTGGTCGAGACGGTCGGCGGCTACGGGCCGATGACCGATCCGCCGGAAGCGGCGCAAATTCATCCGCGCCAGCGGGTGGTTTGGGCGCACTGGGGCCGCAACTACACGATGGGCTACGACGATCCCCGCTATGATCGCAAGGACAACCTGGAAAAGTGGCGCCGCGCCGCGCGGGGCGGCATCACGCTTTGCCAGTACTACACGGATAACTTCGCCGAGCCGTGGGTAATGTCGCCATTCACGGTGGCCATAGAAGGCGATAGACGCTATTTCCGCCAGGAGAAGATTGATTCGGTCTATATGTTGATGTGGCCGCGCGGCTATTGGTGGAATCACGGCCTGAACGGCTACCTGGCAGGCCGCTGTTTCTATGACTTCTCGCTCAGCCCCTACGACTTGCTAAGAGACTACGCACGGCATTACTTCGGCCTGCAGGCCGGGCCGCTGCTGGCAGAGTATCTCGAGGCCTGGGCCCGCGAGCCCGAACTGTGCTACCGCGTCCGCGGCGATTCACGCGACCAGGACCGCGCCAAGCTGGCTGAGCAGCGCAAGCGCCTGCTTGAGCCCGCAACGCAACTCGCAGCGAACGACCAAGCGCTCGCGCACCGGGTTGGCAAAGTCGAGAAGCTGCACACGCTTGCCGAACGACTGATGGAGGTTCACCGCCAGCGGGGTGAAATCCAGCGTCTTCGCCGCGCAGGCG
>CAZHEW010000233.1:0-5827 GCA_964531815.1 uncultured Verrucomicrobiota bacterium | reverse complement strand
CGGGAAGAAGGTCAGCTTCTATGGTATTCCCGGTTACTGCTACATCATCGAGCGTTCGCCGGAGGTGGATCCTCCCGCTTGGACCACACAGGCGACCGTGAAACCCAATCCGGCCGGCCTGGTCGAATGGGACGACCCGGCGCCTCTTAAGGAGAAGGCTTTTTACCAGTCGCGGACTCTCAAAGAAGGTGAGACCTGTCCTCCTTGAGGGTGGTATATGCCGCGCAGGGGGCCTCAGCGGGTACTGGCGCCCGTTGGGAGCAGGTGGTCAAGAATGCGTTGGTCCGCAGCGGGACCAACGCAATACCGCTGCCGAACCAATGACGCTGGTCCGGGTGTCCATGCGCTGGCGCATCAGAACTGGCGGGGTTATGAGCGCTGTTTCATGCGAAGCCCAGCCACCGGCCCGCCAGTTGGGTAACGAACGCAAAGCCCCAGGCCAGAGCGCCCATGTACAACCACTGGAACAATGGCCACTTCCAGGAGTTAGTCTCGCGCCGGACGATGGCCACGGTACTGACGCATTGCAGGGCAAAGACGTAGAAGACCATCAGCGTGACGGCCGTCAGGGGCGTATAAACGGGGCTGCCATCCGGCTTCTGCTGCGTCTGGAGGGTTTGGGCCAGGCTGCTCATGCTGGAGTGGGTGGGGTCCGTGCGCCCGACGTTATAGACAGTGGACATGGTGCTGACAAAGACTTCGCGCGCGGCAAATGAGGTAATGACGCCGATGCCTATCTTCCAATCAAACCCGAGCGGCGCAATGACCGGTTCAATCAGCCGACCCAGCCGTCCGGCAAAGCTCTTGCGCAAGTTCTGGCCAGCAGCCTGGTCGTCCAGTGCGGACAATTCTGTGCGCAGGGCCGAAACCTTTTGGGGCGAGGCGGCTTGGGCAATTTGGGTCTTGAGTTGGGCGCGCCGGGCGCCGAGGGCGGTATCGTTTGCGGCGCTATGGGGATAGGTGGCGAGAAACCAGAGCAGGATGTTGATGCCCAGAATGACCGTGCCGGCGCGGCGCAGGAAGAGCTTGGAGCGGTCCCACATGTGGCGGACAACGACGCGCAGCAGGGGCCGTTTGTAGGGGGGCAGTTCCATGATGAGCATGGGTGTTTCCCCCCTGAGCAGGGTCTTCTTGAACAGCCAGGCCATGAACAGGGCGACGACGATGCCGAGCAGGTACATAGACAGCATGGTCAAGCCGGGGAGCCTGAGAAAGCCGAGCACAGTGAGGTTGGGGATGCAGGCGGCGATGAGCAGCGTGTAGACGGGCAACCGGGCCGAGCAGCTCATTAACGGGGCCACCAGGATAGTGACGAGGCGGTCTTTGGGGCTTTCGATCGTGCGCGTGGCCATAATGCCGGGAATGGCGCAGGCGAAGGAACTGAGCATGGGAATGAAGCTCTTGCCGTGCAAGCCGACCTTGCTCATGAGCCGGTCCATAAGAAAAGCGGCGCGGGCCATGTAACCGGTGTCTTCGAGGAAGCCGATGAACAGGAAGAGCAGCAGGATTTGCGGCAAGAACACGACCACCGCGCCCACGCCGGCAATCACCCCGTCCACCAGCAGGCTGTTCAAATCCCCGGGCGGAATCGCGCCGCCCACGGCGTGGCCGAGCCAATCCACGCCGGTCTGCAGGGCATCCATCGGGAGGCGAGCGAAGACGAAGATGCCCTGGAACATCAAGGTCATGAGGGTCAGGAAGATGATCGTGCCCCAGGCCTTGTGGGTGAGCACGCGGTCAAGCCGGTCGCTGAAGGTCTCGCCGGGTGGCGTCAGTTCGGTTGTGGCGGCACGCTGAATCGCTGCCACCGCCAGGTAGCGGCTTTCGATGGCGATGCCGCGCCAGTCAACCCCGGCGGCTTCGAGGCGCTGGCGCGCGGCGGACACGGCTTCCAGGACGGGCGCGGGGTAATGCTCCAGGCTCGAAGCGATGGCCTTCTCGTTGCTGAGGATGAGCAGCGCTTCGGCCGCAGCCTGTGCGCGGCGCTCGTGAAACGTCCGGGCCAGCATCGTGGCAATGGTGTCAACCTCGGCCTGAAGCGCTGGGGGCATGGCCGGAAAACGGCGTGCCTTGGCGTGAGGCCGCGTGTTAAGGGCGGCAAGGATTGCCTGGCGCAGTTCGGCAACTCCCCGGCCGGTGCTGGCGACCAGCGGCAGCACGGGCACGCCAAGTTCAGCGGCCAGTTTCCCGGCGTCAATGTGGTGTCCGTTGTCCTCCGCGACATCAACCATATTGAGCGCAATCAGGGTCGGGTAGCTTAGCTCGACCACCTGGGTGGCGTAATAGAGGTTGCGCTGCAAGTTCGACGCATCCACCACCACGACGATCACGGCCGGGGCGGGCAGTTCCGGCAGCCGGTTGAGCAACACGTCGCGTGAGATCTGCTCGTCCAGGGACTGCGGACTGAGGCTGTAAGTGCCGGGCAAATCCAACACGCGGGCGTTTGTGCCTGGCGGCGCTCCCAGCAGGCGGCCTTCCTTGCGCTCGACCGTCACACCAGCGTAGTTGCCGACCTTGGCGCGCAAACCAGTCAGCGCGTTGAAGACCGTCGTTTTGCCGGAATTCGGATTGCCGGTCAGCACGACATACGGAGATGAGGAGCCGGCTGTGGCAGGGCTGGCAGGCGCGGCATTGACGTGCAAGCCGCGTTCCTCGCCGGTGCTGGAAGATGCTCCGGCAGGCTTACACATTCGGTTGCACCAGGATTTGCTCCGCCTCGTGCTTGCGCAGAGTCAAATGGTAGCCCCGGACCTTGATTTCCAACGGGTCGCCAAGCGGCGCGAAGCGCACCAACTCAACCGGTGTGCCGACCAATAATCCCATCTCCATGAGGCGCGGACGGCTTTCCGGGGGCAAATTGATTTCAACGACAATGGCCTTGCCGCCCAAGGGGACCGAAGTCAAGGGTTGGCGGACAGGCGGCATAGCTTCGCAAGTGTCAACACCGGCAGGGGTCAGGCCTCCTCCGAAAAGGCAACGGGGGCTTCGCGAAGCTGGAATTTGCTATTGGCCGTCGGTTCACTGCCGGCATGTTAAGGCAATTGAGACGTGGCTGCAAGCCTCACCTGCCCGCCCTGAACCTGAGCGGACGGGCGTTGCCGGCTCTTCGGTGTTGCGGCCAGAATGCCTGCCGATGCGGACAGCGGGGAGTTTTTGGGCTTCTCAACCAGCTGTGGCCTCAGGCATTTTCTTGCGCACGAACTATGTATAGGGACAAGAAAGTCGTGGTGGTAATGCCGGCATACAACGCGGCGAAGACGCTGCCCCAGACTTACGCCGAAGTGCGCGAGCAGGGGGTGGTGGACAAGATCATTCTGGTGGACGACAAGAGTCGCGATGAAACCGTGGCAGTCGCACGCGGGCTGGAGGGAGTGCAAGTCCACGTCCACGAGGTCAACAAGGGCTACGGCGGGAATCAAAAGACTTGCTACCGGCTGGCCCTGGAAGCAGGGGCGGACATTGTCATTATGATCCATCCGGATTATCAGTACACGCCGAAGCTGATTCCCGCGATGGTCTCGATCATTGGCAACGGGCTGCATCCATGCGTGCTGGGGAGCCGGATTCTGGGCGGCTACGCCTTGCGCGGGGGCATGCCCATTTGGAAGTACGTATCGAATCGGTGCCTGACGCTGGCGGAGAATGTCCTGCTGGGAGCGAAGTTGTCCGAGTACCACACCGGCTATCGCGCGTTCTCGCGGACTATTCTGGAGAAGCTGGACTTGGGGGCCAACTCGGATGACTTCGTGTTCGACAACCAGATGCTGGCCCAAATCCTGTGGCACGGCTTCACAATTGCCGAGGTGAGCTGCCCGACGAAGTACTTTCCGGAGGCATCGTCCATCAACCTGCGGCGCAGCATTAAATACGGTTGCGGCTGCCTGGTGACGGGCCTGAAGTACCGCCTGGGGAAGATGGGAATCAGCCGCTGCAGGCTTTTCCCGAAAGCTGCGGCGAACGCGTAGCAGCCGGGCCGAAAAGGCTTCGCCCGGTTTGTTCTGGGAGGAGTGCCCTGCCTCAGTGGGCTACTTCGTCTTGGCCAGGCGAAGGGCCAAACGTGATTTCTTGCGGTCGGCAGTGGCGCGGTGAACCACGCCCGCCTTGGCGGCCTTGTCGAAAGCGGAGTTGAGCTCCCGCAGTTGCTTGCCGGCTTCGTCCTTCTTGCCGGCCTTGAGCAGTGTCAGGTAATTGCCCTCAAGCGTGTGAAGACGTGACTTGGTGCTGCGATTGCGCAGGTTCTTGCGCGCACTGTTGCGCATGCGGCGTTCGGCTGACTTCGTATTCGGCATAAATCTAGATACAATCAGTTGTTCAGAGCGCCAACGGTAGCCGAATAGCTGCCATTGTCAACGTTCAGATGGTCTATGCGAGTTTGCAGTTGCATATTTAAGAACTAAAGCGAATATACCAGCCCATGGGCACCCCCAAGAACGTAATCGAGTTAGCGAACAAGAACGGGGCCAGGATGGTGGACATCAAGTTTGTGGACACCTTCGGCACCTGGCAGCACTTCAGTTGTCCCATTCGGGAGCTGACGGAAGAAATCTTTACCGAAGGGCTGGGGTTCGACGGCTCGAGCATCCGCGGCTGGAAGAGCATCGAGGCCTCGGACATGCTGGCAATGCCGGACCCGGCGACGGCGTTCATGGATCCATTCTGCGCGGTGCCGACGCTGAGCCTGACCTGCACCATTGCCGAAACCGGAACCAAGGAGGCGTACACCCGCGACCCGCGGGGCATTGCCCAGCGTGCGGAGAGATACCTGGTCAGCACCGGCCTGGCGGACTCCGCCTACATGGGGCCGGAAGCCGAGTTTTTCATCTTCGACAACGTGCAGTTCGACAGCAAGAGCAACGGCACGTTTTACAGCGTGGATTCCGAAGAAGCGGTCTGGAACAGCGGCCGAGACGAAATGCCCAATACCGGTTACAAGATCCGGCACAAGGAAGGCTACTTTCCCGTCGCGCCGGCCGACGCGCAGCAGGACATCCGGACGGAGATGTGCCTGATGATGGAGGAAATGGGGTTGAGCATCGAACGCCAGCACCACGAAGTGGCGACCGCTGGGCAGGCGGAGATTGATTACCGGTTTGATACGCTTGTCCGGGCGGCTGACGCCATGATGGTCTTCAAGTATGTGGTGAAGAACGTGGCGCGAAAGCACGGCAAGACGGCGTGTTTCATGCCCAAGCCCCTCTTTGGCGATAATGGCAGCGGCATGCACACCCACCAGTCGCTGTGGAAGAAGGGCAAGCCCCTGTTTGCCGGCAACGAGTATGCGGGCCTCTCGAAGATGGCCCTCTACTACGCGGGCGGCCTCTTGAAGCATGCGCGAGCGCTGTGTGCAATCTGCAACCCGACCACCAACAGCTACAAGCGGCTGGTGCCGGGCTACGAAGCCCCCGTTAACCTGGCCTACAGCTCCCGAAACCGCTCGGCGGCAATTCGCATCCCCACCTACAGCGAAAACCCGAAAGCCAAGCGCCTCGAATACCGGCCCCCGGACCCGGCGGCCAATCCTTACCTGGCGTTTGCGGCCTTGATGATGGCCGGGCTGGACGGGATCCTCAACAAGATTGACCCGGGCGAACCGCTGGACAAGAACATCTATGAGCTGCCACCCGAGGAACTGAAGCGGGTTCCGAATGTGGCCGGCAGCCTCGGCGAGGCGCTCGACAGCCTGCAGAAGGACTACGAGTTCCTCCTCAAGGGCGATGTGTTCACCATGGACTTTCTTGACATGTGGATCGCGACCAAGCGCAAGGAGCACGATGCTTTGCGCCTGCGACCGCATCCGTATGAGTTCTTCCTCTACTATGACGTGTAA
>CAZHEW010000232.1:0-5833 GCA_964531815.1 uncultured Verrucomicrobiota bacterium | reverse complement strand
CTACCCGGCATGGTCGCCCGACGGCAAATGGATCGCGTATTGGAGCGACCGCAGCGGGGAGTATGAGCTGACGGTCCGCAGCGCAGACACCGCCCCCGGCACCAACCAACCCGGCGAGCAGATCCTCACGACGTTCGGCCCTGGCTTCCGCTACCTCCCCCTGTGGTCGCCCGACAGCCAGCGCATCGTCTTCATGGACAAGGCGCTGCGCCTCAACCTGTTCGACTTCAAGGCCCGCATTAACCAGGTGATTGGCCGCCAGCTCTGGATGCACCACGACGAGTTGAGCGGGTTCAGGGTGGGGTGGTCGGCGGACAGCCGCTGGATCGCCTGGGCGCGGGAAACGGACAACGGCAACTCGGCCATCGTCCTTTACGACTGCAAGTCCAACGTGCTGCACCAGGTCACGTCCGGCTTCTACAACGACGAGACGCCAGTCTTCGATCCGGACGGAAAGTATCTGTTCTTCCGCACAGGCCGCACCTTCGCGCCCAATTACAGCGAGCTGGACCGGACGTGGATCTACGCCAATACGGCCGTGTTGGCCGCGGTGCCGCTGCGCAAAGCCGTGCTCTCGCCACTGGCCCCGCGCAACGATGCCGAGGCCGGCGAGGCCAAAGACAAGAAGAAGGATGAGGATAAGAAACCGGATCACGGCAAAGAAGAAAAGAAGCAGGCGGAGAAGCCCATGCCGGTGGAGATTGATGTAGCGGGCTTCGAGGAGCGGGTGGTAATTCTCCCGCCGAAGCCGGGGCGCTTTGGCGGCCTCGCGGCGGTTTCGGGCAGACTGCTTTTTCATCGTCAGCCGCCCGTCGGCTCGGGCGACGAGAAGAAGCCCGTCGTCTTCTACGACCTGGAGAAGCGCGAGGAAAAGAGGGTGATCGAGGATGCGGATTTCTTCGAGCTGTCCGCGAACCGCGAGAAACTGCTGGTGCGCAAAGAACGCCACTACGCCATAATCGAGCCCAAGGAGGGACAGAAGCTCGACAAGAAGATCAATACAAGCGGCTTCAAGGCGCCGATTGACCCTGTCGCCGAGTGGCGGCAGATCTTTACCGATGCTTGGCGGATCGAGCGCGATTTCTTCTACGACCCGGGGATGCACGGTGTGGACTGGAATGTCATGCGCCAGCGCTACGGCAAGCTCCTCGATGACGCCGTCACGCGCTGGGACGTCAACTACGTTCTGGGCGAGCTGATCGCCGAGCTGAATTCGTCACACACCTACCGCGGCGGCGGCGACCTCGAGACCGGCCCCTCGGTTAGCGTGGGCTACCTCGGCTGCGATTTTTCGTTCGAGAACGGCGCCTATCAGATCAAGCGCATCATCAAGGCGGCGGAGTGGGACAGCGAGGTGCGCTCGCCGCTGCTGCCGCCCGCGGTGACCAACGTGCATGAGGGCGATTACCTGCTCGCGGTCAACGGGGAACCGCTCGACGTCAAGGAGGATCCCTGGGCGCCTTTTCAGGGGCTGGGGGACAAGCCGGTGTTGCTGACGGTCAACGACCGGCCCGTCATGGCGGGCGCGCGCGAGGCGTTGGTTCACACGTTGAGCGGGGAGGAACGGTTGCGCAACCTGGCCTGGATCGAGGAGAACCGCCGGCGCGTCGAGCAGCTCAGCGGCGGGCAGCTCGGCTACGTTTACGTGCCGGACACCGGGCAGAATGGCCAGAACGAGCTGGTGCGCATGTGGCGCGCGCAGGTGAGGAAGCCGGGCCTGATCATTGACGAGCGATTCAACAGCGGCGGCCAGATTCCCGACCGCTTCATCGAACTGCTCGACCGCCCGCTGCGCAACCACTGGGCCGTGCGCGACGGCAAGGACCTGACCACGCCGTCGGTAACGCACCTCGGCCCCAAGGCGATGCTCATCAACGGCTGGAGCGGTTCGGGTGGCGATTGCTTCCCGTTCTACTTCAAGCAGTCGGGGTTGGGGCCGCTGATCGGTATGCGAACTTGGGGCGGGCTGATCGGCATCACCGGTTCCCCGCGGCTGGTGGACGGCGGGAGCGTGACCGTGCCGGCCTTCGCCATCTACAGCACCAACAGCCAGTGGATCATCGAAGGCCACGGCGTGGAACCGGACATTGAAGTCCTGGACGACCCCGCAGCGATGGCGCGCGGCGCTGACCCGCAGCTTGAACGCGCCGTGGCGGAGCTGATGAAACGGTTGCGTAAACTCCCACCGACCGAGGTCAAGCGCCCGCCCTACCCGAAGCGGCCGGGCGCATAGCCACGCTGCCGCATCGAGATACAGACCTGGATCAGGGAACGAACTTGCCGGGGTTCAGGATGCCGCGCGGGTCGAGGGCGTGTTTGATGGTGCGGTGAAGGGCGCGCACGTTTGGGGGGAGGGCGCGGGGCCACCAGCGTTGTTTGGCAAGGCCGATGCCGTGTTCGCCGGTGATGGCGCCGCCCCAGGCGATGACGTGCCGGAAGAGGTCGTCGAGGGCAGCCTGGCTGCGGCGGCGGGCGCCGGGTTGCTCGAAGTCCACCATGAGGTTGGTATGGATGTTGCCGTCGCCGGCGTGGCCAAAGCAGGCGACGGCGAGACCGTGACGGCGCTGGAGGCGGGCGGCCAGGGCGAAGAGCTCTTCAAGGCGGCCGCGGGGCACAACGACGTCTTCGTTGAGCTTGGTCAGACCGGTGTCGCGAAGGGCATAGGAAAACTCACGTCGGATTAGCCAGAGGGCTTCGCACTCAGCGGGGCCGAGACCGGTTTGGACGAAGAGGGGCTCGCGGGGCGCCAGGATGGAGCGGAGCTGGCGCATTTCGGCGCGGACAGAGCGGGGCTGACCGTCGAGTTCGACAATGAGGTGAGCGCGGCAGCCGCGCAGTCGGGGGCTGCGTGTGCGACGGTAGGCGGCGGCGAGTGTGAAGGCGTCGGCCAACTCCAGGGCGGCGGGCAGGAAGCCGGCGGCCAGGATGGCGTGCAGGGCACGCGCAGCGGCGCGCATGGAGGCGAAGCCCAGGGCCAGGCAGGCGCGGTAGGGAGGCAGAGGCAGCAGCTTCAAGGTGGCTTCGGTGATGACGCCCAAGAGCCCCTCGGAGCCGACAAAGAGGCGGTGGAGGTCGAAGCCGGTCTTATTCTTGTGGGTGCGCCCGCCCAGGCGCAGGACGCGCCCGCCGGCCAGGACGACTTCGAGGCCCAGGACGTAGTCGCGGGTGACGCCGTATTTGAGGCAGCGGGGGCCGCCGGCGTTGGTAATGATGTTGCCGCCGATGGTGTTATCGGCCCGGCTGGCGGGGTCGGGCGGGTAGAAGAGCCCCTGTTTTTCGACGGTTTGCTGGAGGCGGGCAGTGTTGACGCCGGCCTGGACGACAGTGACGAAGTCCGCAGGGTTGATCTCGCGGATACGGTTCATGCGTGCCAGGGACAGGACGATGCCGCCGCGGACTGGGACGCAGCCGCCGACGTAGCCGTGACCGGCGCCGCGCGGCGTGACGGGGATGCGGTGGCGGTCGGCGAAGCGCAGGACGACTGCGACAGAGCGGGTGCTGCGGGCCAGGACCACGGCGTCGGGCCGGTGTGCGGCAAACCATTTGTCGCCGGCGTGCTCGGCGAGGACGCGCGGATCGAAGCTCAGTTCGGCCGGGGGCAGCAGGCGCTGAAGGCGGCGGAGGAGCTTAATCCTGGTCGGGCTCATGGGCAGGCGGGGCGTCGGACAGGAACTCTTTGGCCTCGGCGGCCTCTTCAGCCGGAACCTGCAAGAGGATGCCGCCGGCGGCCAGCGCATAGCCGTCCATGCTCAGTGCCGACAGTTCATGGGTGACAACGGCGTGGAAGCCCGCAGACTCCAGCCGGGCGCGGGTGAGGTGGGCGTCGGCGGGGTTAAAGGCGGTGGCGACGGTGATGAGGGGCATAGGGTGGCGGTCGGTTCGAGAGCCAGAGCGGCGGTTCACGGCGCGGCCGGCGGGGGTTTGAGGTCGGCAAAGACCATGACCCCGGCGCCGGTTTGGACCTGGCTTTGGACGAGGGCCTGGACCTGGTGGCCGACGGCCTCCTGGGCGTTGTTGACGACGACCATGGTGCCGTCGGGCAGATAGCCAATGCCCTGGCCTTTGTCTTTGCCCTCGCGGACGATGCGCAAGGAGAGCAGCTCACCGGGCAGGAGCACCACGCGCAGTGCCTTGGCGATCTCGTGGAGGTTGACGCAGTTAACGCTTTGGAGCTCGGCGATTTTGGCCAGGTTCGAGTCGTTGGTGTAGAGTTTGGCGCGGAGGTTGCGCGCCAGGCGGACGAGCTTGGCGTCCACCTCGGGCTCGTCCGGGAAATCGCTGTCGTGGATTTTAACCTCGTTGCGGGAGTTGCGCTGGATGCGGTTGAGGATGTCGAGTCCGCGCCGGCCGCGGGCGCGTTTGAGAGGGTCGTTGGAGTCGGCGAGTTGCTGAAGTTCCTTGAGGACGAAGCGCGGAACGACGATGAGGCCCTCAAGGAAGTTGGCTTCGATGAGGTCGGCGATGCGGCCGTCCACGATGGCGCTGGTATCGAGCAGCAAGAGGTTGTCCGGTTTGTTCTGGGGAGCGAAGCGGATGTAGGGGATGATCAGGGAGAAATCTTCCTTGTTGCTGCGCATGGCCAGGACCATGCCGATGTAGCTGAAGCCGACAAAGAGGGCCAAGCGGACGATGAGGCGGTGGGGGGAAGCGTCGTTGGGCTCGCCAAAGAGGCCCGAGTGGTCAATGAGCAGGGCGACCAGGGTGCCGAGCAGCAAGCCGAAGGTGGTGGCGGAGAATGCGCGCAGGGAGAAGCCCTTGAGCATTTCGTCAATCGCGATGAGCAGCCAGCCGAAGCCAAAGCCGGCAGCCAGGAACCAGGCGCTGTGGCCAAGCCATTCGGGCCGGACCTGGCTGATAGCGTAGCCGCCCCCAGTGCAGAGGCCGAGGAAGAGTATGCGGACCGCCCAAAGCGTCATAGGTTACTCAGGGGAAGGGGGTTTTAGGGGCGGTGAGCACCGTGCGCGCGGTGTTAGTCAGGGCAGGCCGGGGTTTGCGCAGGACCGCCCACAGGCCCAGCCGGTTGAGGTTGCTGGTGGTAATGCTCAAGTTGCTCACGATTTGGGACAGATTGGCGGCAATTTCGTCACTTTCAAGGATTTTCCCGACCGTCCCCCTGCCCTGCTCAATGTTCTCGATCAGTGTCCTCAACGTCTCGGTAGAAGAATGAATGTTGCTGACTGAAGCGGCAATGCCCGGCGAGACGGTGGCCAGCAGGGCGCGCACGTCGCCGACTGCCTTGTTGGCCTCTGCCGAGAGGGAGAGGAAATTGCTCACGGCGGCGGTAACGGTGGGGCGGTTGGTGTCCAGAAGGAGGTCTGCCTTCTCGATCATCTGGAGGGAGTTTTCGGACATGAGGTGGAGGTTGTCAAACGTGGCCTGGACCTTGGCCAAGTTACTGACGCTGAGCGCGGTGAGGCGGGCGTCTTTGAGGGTGTTGTTGATGTTGGTGGCGGCGGAGTCAATGTGTTCGATGAACCCGGCGGCGGAGCGGGCGACCTCCTGGAGATCAAGGGGGGCCTCGGCGGTAGCGCGGTCGCCGGTGCGAAAGACCTCTGCCTGGTTTTGGGTTGGGAGAATGGCAACGTATTGATCGCCCAGAAAGCCGGATTGCTCGAACACAAAGCGGGCGTCCTTGTGGATTTGGTGCCGCTGGTAAATCCGGAGGGTAATGAGGACGCTCTTGCCGTCGGGGGCGAGGCGCATGTCGGCGACGGTGCCCACCTGGATGCCCGACATGAGCACCTGGGCGCGGGGTTTAAGCCCGCTCACGCTGGGTGCTTCGAGGGTGATTTCGTAGGCGGGCCGGAGGAATGTGGTGCCTTTGCTGAACTGG
>CAZHEW010000231.1:0-5882 GCA_964531815.1 uncultured Verrucomicrobiota bacterium | reverse complement strand
GGTGTCGGCGCGGTCGAACCATAGGGAGCCAGCACCCGGGCCAGGTCGGCGTAGCTCTTGAACCGCTCGCCCGGCTGTTTTTCGAGGCAGCGCAGCACCACCCTGGCCAGGCCCGCCGGAAGTTCCCGCCGGAAGTTCCTGGGCGAGGGCGCGCGCTGTTCGAGCACGGTGGCCAGGAGCTGGACCATGTTCCCGGCCTCGAAGGGTGTGCGGCCAGTCAGCAGGAAATAGAGCGTGGTGCCCACCGAGTAGATATCCGAGCGGACGTTGAGCTCCTCCCCGCGCAACTGCTCGGGCGAACAGAAAGCCGGCGTGCCAAGGAACGCGCCGGTGGCGGTCAGCGCCGGCTCCGTGCGCACCGCCGTCGAGATCGAGAGGCCGAAGTCGCCGATCTTGACGGTGCCGTCTTCGCCGATGTAGCAGTTCGACGGTTTGATGTCGCGGTGCAGGATGCCGATACGCTGAGCCGCTTCGAGCCCCTCGATGAGCTGCAAGACGCAGTCCACCGCATTGCCGACGGGCAGCGGCCCCTGGGCGCGCACGCGGTCGTGCAACGTGCCCCCGGAGACCAGTTCCATGGCAATTACTGGCGTGCCGCCGATCTCTTCGGTGCCGAACACATACACGCTGTTGGGATGATTGATTGAGGCGGCCAGGCGCCCCTCGCGGAAGAACCGGTCGCGCGCCTCAGGCGAATCGAGGCGGTGGCTCAGGACTTTGAGGGCGACGCGGCGGCCGCTTTCCAGGTCCTGGGCTTCGTACACCGCGCCCATCCCGCCAGCGCCTAGAAGGCGAATGATGGCATAATGGCCCAGTTGCTCGCCGGGCTGCGGCAGGCTGCGCGAGTTCGCCCCGGCCCCCGGCACCACGACCGTCCCCCCGGGCCCCGCGGCGGGCTGGGTTTCCATGGCGAGCTTCAGCAGGCATTTCGGGCAGAGATCGGGCGGCGAGCTGCCGGGCAGCTCGGCGCCGCAGCCCACGCACTTGCGCCTCGCAGGAGTC
Source organism: uncultured Verrucomicrobiota bacterium (assembly GCA_964531815.1). GTDB lineage: Bacteria > Verrucomicrobiota > Verrucomicrobiia > Limisphaerales > UBA8199 > UBA8199. Next base: position 4,880 of record CAZHEW010000231.1, on the reverse strand, counting down.
CTGTTTTCAGTAGTAGCCATATTGTTCTGCAGGTTATTAAGCAGAATGCCGGAAAGGTAACGCGCCAATCGCGCAATCCGGGGGCGCCGCGGGTGAGAACGGGTTAAGCCCTCTCGGCCTCGACAAGCCAGAGCTTGTGGCACTCGCAGGAGAGGGCGCGCAGCCTCTCAGCGTCCCGGGTTTGGTTGAACACGGCCAGCGCGTGCCGGAAGCGGCCGGTGCAGTGTTCGCAGTTGTGCGGCGCCTGGAGCGGGTTGGTACCCTCATCGCTCAACCCAACCAGCACCCGCCCAAGCGGAGCGATGCGCGTGACGACCTCGGCCACCGACCAAAGCCAGGGCGGGCGGTAACGCCCTTGCTCGAAAGCGTGGTAGATGGGCGTCTGCGGCACCACGAAGCAAGGTTCCAGGGCCACCCGCGTGGGACACTTCAGCTCGTGGCCCAGCGCAAAGAGCTTCCGCGCTGTCTCGACGGAGTCTTCAATAGCCTCGCGCTCGCCGGTGCCGATCGGTTTGAGCAGCACATACACCAGCAGCCGGACGCCCGCCCCGGCCAGGAGCCTGGCCGCTCCGGCGAACTGCTCCCAACCGTAGCCCTTGTGAATCCGCCGGCTCAGAATCTCCGGGTTGGCGCTCTCCAGGCCAATGCCCACCTCCAGCGATTTGCCCCCGCAGGCGTCGCGGGCGCGCTCGAGCCTTGCCGCGCTCACATACTCCGGGCGGGATTCGACCAGCAGCGAGGTCACCTCGGGGCGAGCCGCCGCCAGGGCCAGCATCGCCGCCTGTGCCGTCTCGGGAACCTCCTCCGGGTTGAAATAGGACCCCGAATTATAGAGGTCAACCTCGACCGGCGCCTCGATCCCGGCGGGAATTCTCGCCAGGGCCGCCCGGACCTGGGCGAGGTAGTCTTCGGCGCTCACGGGTTTGCCGGTGCCAAAGGTCTGCGGGAAGCCGCAGTTGGTGCAGCCCCCGGCGGTTCGGGCGTAGGCGCAGCCCGGCGCGGTCAGTATCACCATCAGCCGGAAACCCGGCCTGCCCTCGACCTGGGCGGGAATCCACTCGACTTTCTTGGGCGCGCGGTTCATCTGGATTTCGGGTGTGGCACCACAAACGGCCCCAGCGCCAGCGCCTCCATGGACGACCTCAGAAAGGTGTCGAGCGCCTGGTCGGGGGTTGTGACGATGGGCTCGCCGATGTTGAACGACGTGTTCAGCACCATCGGCAGGCCGGTTTTCTTCTCGAACTCGCCAATCAGCTCGGCGTAGAGCGGGTCCGCCTCGGGCTGCACTTCGTGGGCGCGGGCGCCGGCCTGGCCGGTGGAGCCGTTTTCCTGGACGACTGCCGGGATCATCTGCTTCATGCGGGGCTGGCGCAACGGCAGGGCGAAGAGCATGTAGCGGGTGGAAAGCATCTCAACCGGCAATTCGAAAAACTCCGCCATGCCGGCCGGCAGCACGCTGGGAGCAAACGGACGGAACGACTCGCGGTACTTCACCCGGGCATTAAGCCGGCTGCGGGCGTCGAACCGACTCGGATCGGTGATAATCGAGCGATGCCCCAGCGCGCGCGGCCCCACTTCCTGCCGCCCCTGGAACCAGGCCACGATTTGCCCGCGCTCGACACGAGCGGCCACCTCCGCGGCAACATTGTCCGGCTTCGAAAACGCCAGCCCGCGGGCCTTGAGCGCTCGCAGCATTTCGTCAGGACTGTATTCCGGCCCCCAGAACGGGTGGAGCATGCGTGGCCTTGTCTGGCCACCTTCCTCGAAGTGCATCAGCGCCGCGGCGCCCAGCGCCGTGCCGGCGTCATTGGCCATGGGCTGCACCCAGATTCGTTTGAACGGCGCCTGCAGAGCGACTTGATAGTTGGCCACACAATTGAGCGCGACCCCGCCCGCCAGGCACAGGTTGACGACGGGCTCCTTCCGGCCCGTGTTGATGCGCTCGTAGAGCCGCCTGGCCAGGTGCACCATGATATCCTGGGTGACCGCCTGGAGCGCCGCCGCCACCGAAGCGTCCTCGTAGCGGTCCACAACCGCCGCGCGGCGCGGCCCGAACAAACGCTCCAGCCCGGAGAAGTCGTCCGTGCGGAAGCGGAACGCCTCGCCATCCACCCGGAAGGTCCCGCCGCTCTCCTCGTGCAGGATGGTGCGCATGCGCGAGAGGAAGTCGGCGCCAGTCAACTCGCCAATCGGATCGGTGAGGGCCGCGTAGCCCATTACCTTGCCCGGGCCGCTATAGACATCGAAGCCCAGGAACTCGGACATCCGTTCCCAGACAAAGCCCAGTGAATGCGGATAGCCCGCCACTTCAAGTTCCGTCAGTTTGTCCCCTTGCCCCAGCCCCAGCCAGGTCGAGTTGAACTCGCCAATGCCGTCAACGACCAGCACAGCGGCCTGCTCGAACGGCGAAGCCAGGAACGCCGACGCCGCGTGACAAAGGTGATGGGACAGGAAGCGGAACGTGGCCTGGGGCGCCCGCGCGACCAGTTTGTCGCGCGCCGCCAGGCTGTGCCGGTAATAGGTCTCCTCGCCCTCCGGCGTTCCCCAATCGCCCGGCCTCACCCGCCCGGCATCCGGCAGGTTCAGGCTCCGCCGGCGCCGCTCCTCCGGGTCGAACGAGTAGCCAATTGCCGCCACTTCCTTCCAGCCAATGCCCCCCTGCCGCAGGCACCAGGCGATGGCCTGCTCCGGAAGATCGTCCGGGTTGTCCACCCGCGAGTGCTTCCCATGGCGGAACCGGTTAAAGCGCTCCTCCTCGGCAATAGCCACAATCTCGCCGTCCCGCAACAGGCAGGCCGAGGATTCGTGGTAGGCAGTGTTAACTCCCAGGATATGCAGGCTCATTAACGGCGTCTTCCTGGGCCAGGCGGTGCGGTGTCGTCACGCCCGTGATCTTATCCGGGCGCTCGCTTGCGCCAAGCGCAGATTATGGTCGCCCCCCGGAAGAGCGTCGCTCCGGCTGGTTCCTCTGCCCGTCGCCATGCTCAGCCTGGCGCGGCGGCAGCCTGACGCAGCGCCCGGGCTTCGGCGCGGACTTCCCTCAAGGCCGTCACGAAGGCCGGCGAGGCAAGCGCGCCCGGCGCAGGCGCTTGCGCCGCTCCCCGGTGCAACAATTCCTCGTGATCCCCCAGGCCGGAGTCCTTCAGCAGCCGGAGCCGCTGCTGGATGAGTCCACGGACCTCACCGGCGTTGTTGATTCCCCGGAACCAGGCGGTGTGGAGGTTCTCCACGGGCTGATGCCGGTCATGCGAGGTGCTGGCGCCGCCCCCGCCGGCGGTTTCCACGCGCAAGTCCGCAATGCCCAGCGCGCGCTGGACCGGCCCCTGCGAAATCGCAATGTTCTGGATATTGGCAAAGTTCACCGTCATCTCGCGCACGGTTACCACTCCTTCCCGCACGCGCAGGCTGCGATCCGTGATCACATACCAGCGCTTCTCATATTCCAGGCGCAGAATGGCCAGCCGGAACAGTGACTCCACCAGCACGAACGCCACAACGAACAAGGGAACAACGAGCGCCAACAGCGCCCCGGGATGGCCCGATCTGGCCGCCATCACGGTCGGAAACACGACTGACATGAGCAGCCCGAACCCGACCACCAACAGCAACCCCGCGCTCCTCAGCGCCCAAAGGAACAACAGGTACCGATAATAGTTTGGCGCGGCGCGGAAGATGCGCGTGCTGGCCTCGTCCCCCGGCGGCGCCGCCGGGTCGTGCGGAATGCGCAGGAGCCGTTCGCAGGTTTGGCGGATGGCGCTATACATGGCGGGGTGGCGGGGGTTGCGGCGGCTGCGCGGCAGGGTTCCGGGCTTCGATCAGTTCCCGGGTCCGGCGCAGCTCATCGCGAATGCTCAGCAGCAGCGACACCGCTTCGCTCTCGACGCCCTGCGGCAGAGCGGCCGGAACCGCGGCGGCGTCCTGACCCGCGCCGGCGCCGCCTCCTGCCGGCACGGTGGCCGCCCCGGCGCGCGTCGCGCCCGCTTGAACCTGGTAACCGCGCATCCGGGTGTAGAGAAAGTCGCGTATCGCCTCGTATTCCTTGAAGCCTTCGATCACCAGCTCCGGCCCCGCCGAGCCCGACGCGGTCTGAATCTGGACGTTGGCCAGCCCAAGCCAGCGCTGCAGCACCCCCGACCGCAGGTGAATGTCCTGAATGCGTGCATAGGTGAGGTTGGTCTCGCGCCGGAACAGGATGCCGACCCTCATGTGTATCCCCTCCTCGTCGAACCGGTAGCGCAGCGTATGATAACGGAAGTAGAGGTAAGGCAGCGCGCCGATCACCCCCGGCCCGGTCAGAAGCGCGCGGATGATGTAGTAAGTCCACAGCGACCGATGCGGCCGCTCCAGCGCGCGAATTCTCTCAGGCACAGGTTCGATCGTCATAGACAGCATGCCGCCCGGCTCACGGGCGTTCTTCAAGCCCAAGTTGCGCCAACCGGGGCGGCGGACGCAAGCCAAGTCTCAGAGCTGCTGGCCCGCCGCATGGATTCTGAGGCTGTGAGGAATCTGCCTGCTGCCACCACAGGGCTGTTTTCTTCAGGAACCTCGCGTTTTCTGTCGTAAGGGTGCGCTGGGTGGCTGCAGGAACAACCCGCGTTAATTCCTCCCTGCCAGGAGCTCCTGGCCTGGCAAATAGCTGACATTACCGCAGTAACAGGCGGCTGCCACCGTAGCAACCCCGTCGCTCCTCCGTTGCTCCTCCGTTGCTCCTCCGTCCCTCCTCCGTTCCTCCTCCGTTCCTCCTCCGTTCCTCCTCCGTTCCTCCTCCGACAGGCGGTGGGAGGTGGAACGGAGGAGGGACGGAGGAGCAACGGAGGTACTACGGAGAGCCCGTCCCAGAGTTCGCCACGACTTGTCAGCGTTGAACTCGGCGGGGGTTC
>CAZHEW010000230.1:0-5894 GCA_964531815.1 uncultured Verrucomicrobiota bacterium | reverse complement strand
CTCATACCGGTCCATGTAAAACGCGCTCACATAGACCTCATGCAGGGGCAGTTCGCTGGAGTTACCCTCGCCCGAGTCCATGCAGTTGCCCATCGTGAAGCTGCCGGCCGGGATCAGCACCATGCCGCCGGAACCAGTCGTGACGGTTAGCACCGCGCTGGCGCTGTTGACGGAACCGACCGGGTTGGCGACCCGCACCCGGTAAGTGCCTGCATCGCTGCTCTGGACATTGGCGATGCGCAATGTGCTGCTGCCCGACCCGGTGATGCGCAGGTCGTCCGTGACATACAAGCCGTTCTTATACCAGCGGTAGCTTAACGGCGCGCTGCCGTCGGCCTGGACCGAGAATGAAACCGTCGAGCCGGAGGACACGGTCTGGCTCTGCGGCTGCACGGTGATCTGCGGCGGGGTCAGGGCCTCCGGCGGGCCGGCATCGTGCCACAGCGTCTGGCGGGGGATGAGGTTCAGCGTCATACTGGGCAATTCACCCCAATCGTCATCCCACACCCGAAGATCCAGGCCGATGGTGCTGTCCAGGCCCGCATACAACCCGAGGTCCCACTGGAGCGGATTCAACTGCGCGCCGCCCTCCAATTCAACATAGGGCTCCAGATCCGCCGACGCGCCCGCCAGGCTATAGACATAGAGGGTGACTTTGGGCTGGAGATAGCCCCGAACATCGGCGGCGCCCTCGATCTGCCAGACCGGCTCGGGGAAGCTCAGGCTCACGGGCGGGTTGTCAAGAATGTCCTGCCAGCCGGCGGTCGCGCTCCACTTCTTGCCGACGGAAATCGTCTTGGCCGCGTTGACGCCCACCGTCGCCTCAGCCGATGCCTCGAAATGCGCCGTGTAGCCCGCCTCCACCTCGAAGACCACCTCGACCCAGACCGGCACGAAGCCAATGACAGTACCGTAGATGTTGTGGATGGGCGTGATCACGGGCACCGAGCCTTCCAGGTCCTTGGCGGCGCTGGCCAGCGCGTGGACATCCAGCTCGAAACTCGCGTTCCCGGTGAGCTGAACCTGGCAGTCGGTGAGCCGGAAACGACGGAAGTTGGCCGAAAGCTGCAAGCTCGCGCTGAGGTCCAGCGCGCTGTCGGAGGTGGTCTCGATCAGCAGGTTGGCGTCCTCATACAGCACCTTTTCCAGGCTGACGTTGTGCTCCACCCGGAATTCGGTTTCGAGTCCAAGGCGTTTGGGCCGGGACTTGCCACCCGGCGAGTTGGTCAGCAGGGTGAACTTTGCAGAAGAGAGCGTGCCGGACTCAAGCAACTCGGCCAGTTTGGCGGGCCGGGTCAGGGCGACGACGGTGTTGCTGGCCGGATAATCGGTGAAGCTGACCACCGTGCGGGCGAAGCCGGTGTAGAGGTTGGTGTTGACGAGCCGCGTGCCATTGGTCAGGCAGCACGAGCCGGTGTAGCTGAGGGTGAAGTAATCGCCGTTGGTGGAAACGACGGCCAGGTTGCAGGAGCCGCCGCTCTTCGGCACGCCGCCCTTCGGTGTCCCGGAGCCCAGGAACACAATGTTGCTGCTGATGACCGGGGCCAGTTCGAGCTGGAAGGACCAGGCGAAGTTGGTGGTCTGGTTGCCCAGCGTGTCGGCGGCGGAGAGCCTGGCGGTGACGATCTGGCCGTTGGTGCCCAGGAACTCGTTGGTGCCCGGCGTGTAGGTCAACAGGCCGAGCGAGTAGGTCAGGCGCGGGTCGGCGAGCGAGACCGGCGCGTTGGTGCCGACCGTGAGCGTGATGGTATTGGTGGCGATGCCAGATTTATAGGCAATTCGACCGCTTTCGCCCTCAAGCTCCGTCCGGAGCGGCATGGGCCTGCACCCCGGCAGCACCGTCCAGGCCAGGCCGCAACGGCCCATCATGCCGCTCCTGACGGAGCTAACCGGGCGATGAGGGCCGCGATGACTATACTCCTGGCGCTCCTAACGGAGCTTGGCCCGGCAGAGCGTTCGGGCAAAGGCCGCAAGGAGCCGCGCAGGTCTCGTTCCGGAATCGCTCTTGCTCATTTCCACTTTCTCAGATGACACGGAGTGTGGGTTATGTTTAGCCCTTGGGGAGAGGGCCGGGGTGAGGGGGAAAACCGTAATCGGCCTGGTATGACGTGTGAGAACCACCCTGACGCCGTCCAGACCGGGTTACGATTCCCAGCGGCATTGGCCATTCCTGTCCGCCTGCCGGATTGTGGGCAGGCCAAGTCCCCCGCAGCCCGAGTCCATTCCCTCGCTTTCCCCGCGGCCTTTCCGGCACGAGTTGGGGCATTGACCCGGTTGAGGAGAGTGGTATTGTTTCAGCTTGAGCGTGAAGGAAATACTGCGCGAGATCGAGGCGCTGCCCAGCGCGGAACGCCGGGACGTCCTGGAGGGTGTCCGCCGTCTGGTGGAACCGGAAATCCCCGCGCCGTTCAGGGAGGGGATGGAGCAGATCAAGCGCGGCGAGGGAACCGAGTTGGATGACGCACTGCGGGAACTCGACGAGGCGTGAGCTATCGGTTTAAGACCGTGCCGTCGTTCCGTCGGGCTTTGCGCGGTCTCAACCCCCGTTAGAAAGCGGCAGCCAGGAAAGCCTTTGCCATCTTCAAACAAAACCCCTTTGACCCCCGTTTGCGACCGCACAAGATCCACGGGCTGTCGGCCGAATACGGTGTGACCATCCATGCGGTCTGCATCGAAGGCGACTTGCGCGCCGTGTTCTATGTGGAAGGAGACACGGTTTGGAGTGTTGATGTCGGCACGCACGCGATTTACCGCCCCTGACGCAAGGCCGCGACGCGCGGGACACCGAGCCCTGCCGACGCCTGGAACTTTCCCGCTGTTGACTCTGGATGCCGCCTCTGGCGCGCGGTATCGCCTGGAGCATCGCGGCGATCTTGCGCCCACCAACTGGACCCTGCTCGCCCCCGTGACACTGGAAGACAATCAATTCTATTACGTGGACGAGCCGGTGACGAACCACTGGCGCCGCTTCTACCGCGCCGTGCCGCAGTAACTTTGCCGGGCATTGACCCGGTTGAGGAGAGTGGTATTGTTTCAGCATGAGCGTGAAGGAAATACTGCGCGAGATCGAGGCGCTGCCCAGCGCGGAACGCCGGGACGTCCTGGAGGGTGTCCGCCGTCTGGTGGAACCGGAAATCCCCGCGCCGTTCAGGGAGGGGATGGAGCAGATCAAGCGCGGCGAGGGAACCGAGTTGGATGACGCACTGCGGGAACTCGACGAGGCGTGAGCTATCGGTTTAAGACCGTGCCGTCGTTCCGTCGGGCTTTGCGCGGTCTCAACCCCCGTTAGAAAGCGGCAGCCAGGAAAGCCTTTGCCATCTTCAAACAAAACCCCTTTGACCCCCGTTTGCGACCGCACAAGATCCACGGGCTGTCGGCCGAATACGGTGTGACCATCCATGCGGTCTGCATCGAAGGCGACTTGCGCGCCGTGTTCTATGTGGAAGGAGACACGGTTTGGAGTGTTGATGTCGGCACGCACGCGATTTACCGCCCCTGACGCAAGGCCGCGACGCGCGGGACACCGAGCCCTGCCGACGCCTGGAACTTTCCCGCTGTTGACTCTGGATGCCGCCTCTGGCGCGCGGTATCGCCTGGAGCATCGCGGCGATCTTGCGCCCACCAACTGGACCCTGCTCGCCCCCGTGACACTGGAAGACAATCAATTCTATTACGTGGACGAGCCGGTGGCGAACCACTGGCGCCGTTTCTACCGCGCCGGGCCGGCAGCAGGTTGTTTTTCGCGGTTGGCAGTTTGCGCCCGAGCTGGCATATAATCTGCGCGGAAATTCTGAACCAATGTTTCCTGGCGTCATAAGCAAGCGAGTTTGCCTGGCAGCCTTGAGTCTGGCGGTGCTGGGCTCCGGCTGCTCGATCAAGCGCCTGGCCATCAACAAGGTCGGTGATGCCCTGGCGGGCGGGGGCACAACTTTCGCCTCCGATGATGACCCGGAGCTGGTGAAGGCCGCGGTGCCATTCAGTCTCAAGCTGATGGAGAGCCTGCTGGCCGAGAGCCCGCGCCACCAGGGGCTGCTCCTGGCGGCTTGCAGCGGTTTCACCGAATATGCCTATGCCTTCGTCCAGCAGGACGCCGATGAGATGGAGGACAATGACTTTGCCGCCGCCGAGGAGATGAGGGCGCGCGCCCGGCGCCTGTATTTGCGGGCCCGAACCTACGGCCTGCGCGGTCTGGAGGCGCGGCACCCAGGATTCGAGAAGGCGCTGCGTGCCAATGCCAGGACCGCCGTCGGCGCGGCGACGGTGAAAGACGTGCCGTTTCTCTACTGGACGGCCCTTTCGTGGGCGGCGGCCGTCTCGCTGTCGAAGGATAACCCCGACCTGATCGCCGACCTGCCGCTGATCGAGGCGATGATGGACCGCGCCCTGGCGCTCGACGAGGCGTTCGATCACGGCGCCCTCCATGCCTACTTCATCACCTACGAGATGAGCCGCGCGGGGACGGGCGGCGATCCCGCCGCCCGGTCGCGGCAACACTTCGAGCGGGCGGTGGCGCTCAGCGGCGGCCAACTGGCCGGCCCGATGGTTTCCTTCGCCGAGGCCGTGTGCGTGCAGAAGCAGGACCTGAAGGAGTTCGAGTCTCTCCTGCGCCGGGCCCTCGCGATCAATCCCGACGCGAAGCCGGAATGGCGCCTGGTCAACCTCGTCATGCAACGCCGCGCCAAGTGGCTGCTCTCGCGCACTGATCAACTGTTCCTGATCGCCAACCCGCGGCAGAGCAACTAGCGCTTTGACCCGGAGTTTAATTACAGATGAATAGAGCCAGAGCCAGATACAACGACACCGCCCATGAAACAGCTTCTCTCCCGGGGCGCAGGAGGCGCTCCGGTTACCGTGATCGGGGGCTGTCGGTGTTCATTTGTGGTGTGGTCCTGTATTTGGGCCTGTGGGCCACCGGCCTCCAGGCCGCCCCGAAGACCATCCGCCTCAAGCTGGGCACCCTGGCGCCCGCGGGCACCTCTTATCACAAGAGCGTCGTGGCGATGGGCGAGAAGTGGCGCAAGGAGTCGGGCGGCGCGGTGCAACTGATCGTTTTCCCGGGCGGCACGCAGGGCAGCGAGGCCGACATGGTGGGCCTGATGCAGACCGGCAACCTCGATGCCGCGATGATCACCTCGGAGGGCCTGTCGCAAATTGACAAGGACGCGATGGCGCTGCAGATCATGCCGCTGGCGTTCCGCGACCTGGACGAGGTGGATTACCTGACCGAGAAGCTGCGGCCCAAGCTCGAAGCAAAACTGTCAGCCAAGGGTTATATCGTCCTGTTCTGGAGCGACTCGGGCTGGGTGCGGTTCTTCTCCAAATCGCCCGTGGTGCATCCCGATGACCTGCGCAAGCTTAAGGTCTTTTCATGGGCCGGCAATGCCAACCAGTATGATTTGTGGAAGGCCAGCGGCTTCAGCCCGGTCGCCCTCGAAACTTCCGGCATCGCCCAGGGCCTGTTGTCGGGCACCATCAGCGCGGTGCCCACTGTGCCGATATTCGCCCTGGCGTCGCAACTCGACACGCAAGCCAGGCACATGCTCGAAATCAACTGGGGACCGCTGGTCGGCGCGGCCGTGGTGACCCGGAAGAGCTGGGAGCGCGTCCCGGCCGCCGCCCGCGAAGCCATGCTCAAGATTGCCGATGAAACCGGGCGCCAGATCAAGACCGCCGGGCGCGCGGAGAACGACGCGGCGGTGGCGGCGATGGCCAAGCGCGGCCTGGTGGTGCACCCCATGACACCGCAGGCCGAGGCCGAGTGGCTGGAGGTCATTAACGGGGTGAAGGACCAGATTCGCGGCAAGATTGTCCCGGTGGACATGTTTGACGAGGCGCAGCGGTTGCTCAAGGAGCGCCGCGCCGGGGCGGCCCGGAAATGAAGGGGCCGGCTCCAG
>CAZHEW010000229.1:0-5914 GCA_964531815.1 uncultured Verrucomicrobiota bacterium | reverse complement strand
GGGCGCAGCAGGGCAACATCCTGAGCCGCACCACCCTGAGCCTGTTCTACGCGACGGACTTCGCCGACCAGCTTGAGAACATTATCCTGCCAGCTCTGAGGGCCGGCTTCGTCGTGCTGGCCGACCGCTACATCTACACGCTGATGGCACGCGACATGGTCCGGGGCATGGACGAGGTTTGGCTGCGGAACCTCTATGGCCTGGCGCTGGAGCCCGACGTGGTGTTCTATCTCAATGTCCCGCCGGCGGAACTGGTGCAGCGCACCTTTGCCAAGAACGCTTCTCTCGATTACTGGGAAAGCGGCATGGACCTGGGGTTGTCGCGGGACATGTTCGACAGTTTCATGAAATACCAGACAGCGATGCAAAAGGCCTTTCGCCGCCTCCAGACTTCCTATGGCTTTACCATTGTGGACGGGCTGCGCCCGGCGCAGACCATCAACGCGGAGCTGCAAAAGAAGATAAGCATCGTGCTGGCCGGCAAATAGGAGCGCTTTATGGCAGAAACCTCTGGCAAGACAGATTATTATGTGGGCGTTGACCTGGGCGGCACCAAGATTCTCTCGGGACTGTTTAAGAGCTCGCTGGAGTGCGTCGGCACCGCCAAACTCAGCACCAAATCCCAACGCGGCGTCGAGGCGGTCATTGAGCGTGTCGCCCGCTGTGTCCGCGAGGCGGCGGACGAAGCGGACCTGACGCTCAAGCAGGTGGCCGGCGTCGGCATCGGCGCCCCCGGAGCGGTTAATTTCGCTGAAGGCAGGGTTATCTTCGCTCCCAACATGGAGGGCTGGAAAGACGTGCCGCTCAAGAAGGGCCTCGAGAAGCTCCTCGATGTGCCGGTGTTTGTGGAGAACGACTGCAACATCGCGGCGCTGGGCGTCCATGTGGCCGAACTCAAGGCCAAGCCGAAGAGCATGGTGGGCATTTTCGTGGGCACCGGCATCGGAGGCGGCCTCATCATCAACGGCGACCTCTACGCCGGCTTCAACCACACCGCGGCCGAGATCGGGCACATGGTCCTGGATGTCAACGGCCCCAAATGCGGCTGCGGCAACAAAGGCTGCTTCGAGGCGCTCGCCAGCCGCACCGCCATCTTCCAGCAGATCAAGGCAGGCGTCAAAGACGGCGAGAAGACCCTCCTCACTGACATGCTGGGGGACGACCTGAGCGACATGCGCAGCGGCGACCTCCGCAAGGCCATCCGCCGCGGCGACAAGTTCGTGGACAAGGTCGTCGAGGGCGCCGCTGAGTATATCGGCATCGGCGTGGCGAACCTTGTCAACATTCTCAGCCCCGAAGTCGTGGTGTTGGGCGGAGGCGTCATGGAAGCGCTGGCCGACGAAATGATGAGCGTGATTGTGGAGACGGCGAAGGACTACGCGATGCCCGGGACCATGAAAGGCGTCGAGATCATCGCTTCCAAGCTCGGGGACAGCGCCGGCATCACCGGAGGCGCCGTGCTGGCGCGCCGCGGGACAAAGTAAGCAGGGCAAGGCCTATGCCATTGCTCTGAGGTCCCCGCGCGCGGAGATGAGAGTCGCGCTCTTAACCACCGACAATCGCGAGGATCGCAGAGATTACGGCGCGGCGGCGCCCTGCTTTGGCAGCGCGCCGGAGGCTTTGCTGCAAGGGTTCGCGCGGCTGCCCGAGGTGGAGGTCCATGTCGTTTCCTGCGCGCAAGCGCGGATGGAATCGCCGGAGAAGCTGGCCCGCAATGTTTTCTTCCATGGCCTTCATGTGCCGAAGCTCGGCTGGCTCCGGACCGGTTACCAGGGCTGCATCCGGGCCGTCCGGCGCAAGCTGAAGGCCATCCAGCCCGACGTGGTGCACGGGCAGGGAACGGAACGCGATTGCGCCCTCAGTGCGGTCTTCTCGGGCTACCGCAATGTTCTCACCATCCACGGAAACATGCGGTTGATTGCGCGGAGGGACCGGGCCCGGCCTTTTTCCTATCTCTGGCTGGCGGCACGGTTGGAAAGGCTGGCCCTGCCGCGCTCCCGCGGAGTGATCTGTCTCACCGGGCACACCCGACAGGCTGTGCTGGGCCTGGCCCGGCGCACTTGGATTGTGCCGAATGCTGTCCATGCATCCTGGTTCGAGGTCAATGCGCAGCCGGCGCCGGGAGCCCCGGCGCGCATTCTGTGCGTGGCCAACATCTGCCGGTTGAAGAACCAGAGCGCCCTCATCCGCGCGCTTGATCCTTTGGCCGGGAAGCATCCGGTCGAACTGAGGTTTTGCGGCGCAATGAATCCGCGCGACGCCTATGGCCAGGAATTCCTGCGCCTGGTCAGAGCGCGGCCCTGGTGTGTTTACGGCGGGTTGGCCACGCGGGAAGAACTGAAGGTTCTGCTCGGCCAGGCGACGGCCCTGGTGTTGCCCTCGCTGGAGGACAACTGCCCCATGGCCATCCTCGAAGCCATGGCGGCGGGGGTGCCGGTCGTCGCCCCGCAGGTGGGCGGAGTGCCGGACCTGATCAAGGAGGGCCAAACCGGCTTCTTCTGCGACCCCCGGGAAGGGGCAAGCATGACCGCCGCAGTCGAGCGCGTGCTGGTCAACGCCCCGGCGGCGGCGAGCGCGGCCCGTCAGGCCAGGCAGGAGGCGCGCGAGCGTTTTCATCCCGAAATCATCGCGCGGCGGCATCTTGAGGTTTACGAAGAGGTGCTAAAACTGGCGCCTTGACCCCCGCCCGCCCGGGCCGCCAAGCTGCGTCCGCCCAATGATTGTGCGCTGGCCATTTTCTGCTTCGGGAATCCAGTCGGGCGCCATCTTGAAGCGGCTGCACACCTCGACCGTGGCCTGGTCCTGGATTGCCAACGGTCTGCGCCTGGCCATCGGGGTGTTCCTCCTGCCCCTGGTGCTGCACAAGCTCACTACCGAGGAACTCGGCATGTACTTCGTGCTGTTGAGCCTGGTGGCCCTGGCGCCGGTCATTGATTTTGGCTTCAGCCCCACCATTGTTCGGTTCGTCAGTTACGCCATGGGCGGAGCGGAGACAATTCAGGCCCAGGGCTTCGCCCAGGCGACCGGAGACAGCCCGAACCGCCGGCTCCTCTGCCAGCTCTTCGTCACGACCCGGTCGCTCTACCGCTACCTGGCGCTGGTGGTCTTTGTTCTGGTGGGGGCGTGGGGCACCTACATGGTCGAGATGCGGGTGCACGAGACGCCCTTCCCCGTTGTTACCCGCGTGGCGTGGGCTCTCACCCTCGCCGCAACCGTGCTGGATGTTTACTCAAACTGGGCGGTGATCTTCTTGCGGGGGATGGACGAGGTGCTCATCTCGGTGCAGATCAGCGTCGTCGGTTCGGTGGTGAAGTTTGTGGTTGCGGCCGGACTGCTGCTGGGCGGCGGCGGGCTAGTAAGCCTGCCTCTGGGCAGCCTGGTGGGCAGCCTGCTCCAACAGTGCCTGGCGCGCTGGCAATGCCGCAAGCGGCTGGGCGGTCAGCCGTTGTCTGAAACAGTAAGCGTATGGGAGAACCTCCGCATCCTCTGGCCGAACAGTTGGCGGCTGGGGCTGGCCAGCGTTTGGGTCGGCCTGTTAGTGCAGGCCAACACCGCCATTTGCCTGAAAGTGCTGGGGTTGGGCAGCCTTGCGCAATACGCACTCTCCTGTCAACTCGTGGGCATGATCAGCGGCATGGCTATGGTGTGGACCCAAGTCAAATGGCCGGTCGTCGGCCAACAGTTCACCCGGCGCGACTATGCCGCAATGCGGCGCCTGCTGTGGCCGAGGTTTTGGCTGCAAGTCATCACTTTTCTGGCTCTGGCTGGAGGGCTGCTGGCTTGTGGACCGCCATTAGTGCGCTGGCTGGGCAGCGGCAAGCAAATGCTTCCTTTGGGATGGTTGGCCTGGCTGACCTTTCATTCGTTCATGGAGTTGTACCTTAGCTTCTGGATCTCGCTGATCTCCGCCGAGAACCGCATCCCATTCCTGTGGCCCACTGCTGGCACTGCACTTCTGAGCGTCAGCCTCTCGCTGATTCTCATCCACACCACTTCGATGGAGATCGGGGCGCTGGTGCTCGCGCCACTTCTGGCTGGAAGCGTCTTCAACTACTGGTACTGGCCTGCAGTTGGCGCCCGCACCTTCAAGACTCCCCTACTCCGCTTCGTCTTCTCCAGGCCGCCAGCGCCCTTGGCGTAAAGAGCCTCTTGAAGGGGTCTAAAGGCGTTGCACAGCATGACAGCGAACCATGACAGCGAACCATTGACAGAACCACCGCACGAAGTCATTACTTCACCGGCTATGAACACCTCAAGGCACCGATTTCTGAGCTTGGCCCGACGCACGCTGCGCCCTGTAAAACGCTCGGTTGTGAAATCAAAGAAGATGATTCTTCGGCGCTTGGGCCTTATCGGAGCTGAGTGGGAGAAATCTTTGCCTGACGAGGTTGAGTTTTGGGAGTTTGCGCTGGGAAAGGCATCGCAAGATCCAGAGAGCGTTTGGTTTCCTTACCGCAGGTGGATGGATCCGGGCTTCGAACTGCAGGAGGAGTTCAAGGCGCTCATTGAGGCTCCCCCTGGGGCGGTGGTCAGGCTTCTCGATGTAGGCTCTGGACCTCTGACACGTTTGGGGAAGAAATGGCCAGGAAGGACGATCGAGGTGCATCCCGTCGATCCGCTGGCTGAGGAATACAAGCGCCTAATGTCACGCCTGCGTATATCGCCTCCGGTCCTGCCAGAATCCGGGCACGGAGAGAAGCTGCTTCAGAAGTTTGCGCCGGACTATTTTGATTTTGCGCACGCGAGCAACTCGCTGGATCATGCTTACGATCCCATCCTCGCCATCCGGCAAACGTTAGCGGTGGTAAAACCGAATTGCTATGTGTACTTGTGGCATTTCACCCGCGAGGGGCTTACAGAAGGGTACTCGGGACTTCATCAGTGGAACTTCGACATTGAAGGCTCCGACATGATCCTCAGCGATGGTCGCGGCAGAAGGTATTCACTCAGGGATGAGCTCAGTGACATGGCGAAGTTGGAGTGTGAGCGGCACAAGTACCTCGAGCAAGCGACGGCCGGCAATCAGAAACCACTTGGCAAGGATGTCGTGGTCGCAAAGTTAAGAAAGCTGACTCGGGACTTGATAAAGCCTTGAAGCCGCGCGCACGAAACGTGGCCCGAGCCAGCGGGCCAGCGCCCGGAAGAGCCGGTAGCCACAGTGCGGCGGGCGGGACCGGAGCAGCAGGCCATGATTGTAGGCTAGCAGCCGGGGGCTGAACCCCCAGGCATTTTTCAGCAGGAACCTGGCCGGCACCGGGGCGGACTTCAGAATCAATGTCCGGTCGAAACGAATCTCAATCCCATGCCGGCGCAGCATCCCCGCATTCTTTTTCGCCTGCATGAAGCCCAGCGCCAGGCACTTGCCGTTGCGAGCGACGCGGGTCGTTCCCCGCCCCTCGGCATCATAGCTTCGCGAGTTGCCGACAACCCGGGTGGTCGCCGCCGCCCCGTAATGCAGCGCCAGTTTCGCCCACATGTCCCAATCGCCGGTGAACAATGACCTTGGGGGAAACCCGCCCAGGGTCTTCGCGTAATCCACCCGGAACAGCTCCGCCGGAAAGCAGATGGGATTGTGCAGAGCCACTTCCGCCAGATCTGCTGGTTGCCAGTCGGCTCCGGGCTGGGCCGGCGTCGTCCAGGTGGCTTCGCCCGCCGCGTTCACCACATTGCATCGCCCGTAATAAAGCCCCTTTTCCGGGACCTTGGCCGCCAGTTGGACCATGGCTTCGACGAAGTCGGGGGCAAGAAAGTCATCATCGTGCAACAGGCAGAGCCAGCGCGTTGTGCAGAGATCAAGGCACGCGTTCCAGTTGTCGAACAGCCCCCGCCGGCGCGGGTTTCGGTGATAGGCAATCCGCGAGCCGAACCTGGAAACCACCAGCGGCTGGAGGCCGGCATCGGGGCCGCAGTCTTC
>CAZHEW010000228.1:0-5931 GCA_964531815.1 uncultured Verrucomicrobiota bacterium | reverse complement strand
CCTCCGTTCCTCCTCCGTTCCACCTCCGACCGGCGATCGGAGGTGGAACGGAGGAGGGACGGAGGAGCAACGGAGGGATGACGGTGGTACGACGGCTCAAGGAGGGGGTATGGTTAGACTCGCGTCGTTTCCAACGGGGGCAACGTTTCAGGGATTTGCGCGGCCTGGTTGGCCAATACAGGCGCAAGGTGCCCGAAAGAGCGAGATTTCCGCGCATTTCCGGGCTGCGGCCCGCGAATTGGCACCGGGAACGCTGTAAACGGGCCGCACAAGATGAAGTGGCCGAATGGTTCTGTACTACCGTGGTCCATGCACTACCGCAGTCAGAGTGCGATTCCGGGACGAGGCGAGGCATTAGCTGCCTGCGCCAACCCGCGGTTAATAGACCAGGACGCGGCCGTGGTGCGGGGCTTGACGGCTGGCTGCGGCCGGAGAGCGCCGAAGGACGAGCCGTGGCGGACTGGGGCTTCTTCCCCGGGGCGAAGCGCCGGCATACGCATCATCGAGGGGGAGAGCGCCCAAGGCCTGAGCCACAAGCAGAAGTGGGATTTTCTGTCGCCGTTTCTCCGGCAGCATGGGCGAGAGGGGATTGCCTATGCGACGTTGCAGGCGGGGATGGAGTACTTTATCGCGCCGAGCGGTTACATCGCCTACACGCGGGTGCGGCATCCGCTCTTTGCGCGCCGGCCCAAGCGGATGGTTTTCTCGGATCCGATCTGCGCGCCGGAGGATGTTCCGGATCTTGTTCGCCGCTTCCTGGAGTGGGACCGGCGCGCCGCGTTCTGCATTGTCTCCGAAGAGTGCGCCCAAACGCTGCGGTCGCTGGGCTTCAAGGCGAACTGCATCGGGTATGAGCCGCTCATTGCGATTCAGACCTATAACACCCAGGGCAACTGGAAGGAGTTGGACCTGATCAAACGCGCCCGGAACGAAGCGCGGCGCGAGGGCCTGGTCATCCGCGAGGAAAGCGGTTCGAGCCTTGGCCTGCGTCGGCAGGAGCTGCAAGCCTTCTCGACCAGGTGGATCAGCTCCAGGAAGATCAATGACCGTGAGGTTTGGCTCTACGCGCGGCGCCCGGTCTTCGATCACGAGGAAGGCGTTCGCAAGTTTGTCGCCTACGACGCCGGGCGCCAGGTGGCCGGGTTTGCGTTTTACGATCCGATGTACCGCGGCGGGCGGGTGTTTGGCTATTCGGCGAACATCGTGCGATGCGACGAGCGGCGGTTTGGCCACCTGGCCACGGCGATGCATATGGAGGCCCTGGACACGTTCCGGGCGGAGGGCGTGGAAGTGTTCAACCTGCTGCTGGCTCCTTTCGGGAAGCTGGAGCGCGGGGCCTTTAACGACGACTGGGGGGCCAGGCGGTTGTTCGGGTTGAGCGCCCGCTTCGGCAACGCCATCTACAACTTCAAGGGCCTGTCGTTTCACAAGTCGAAATATCGCGGTGTCGAGCGGCCGCTCTACTTCGCGTCCAACAGCTTCCTGCCCGGCGGCGACATTTACCTGGCGTTCGCCACGGCCGGGATAGCGGACGGGTGTTGGGGAACAATCGGGAAGCTGCTGCGCGGCTGGCTGAGGGCCGGCCGGGCCAGCGGAAGCAGCTAAGCCGGCGCAGGCGCAGGGGGTGGGGTTGCCAGTTCAGGGCGCCCGCCTGCCGCGCGAGGGTTGAATGAAGAGACAACTGCCTGACATGATCGAGAACGAGCCGGCCCATAATGGGTTGATTCGCCCGCCGGCTTGCGACACGCTCAGATCCGCGGTCTCACAGATGATGAAAAACGGCGCGGTCACAGAAAACCTGGTGTTGTGCACGAACAGCCAGGGGGTCGAGATCCGGGCCAGCTTGCAGCGGCTTACTCGGTACCGCGCGGTCATCGAGATCTATAATCCCAGCCTGGTGTTGCAGCTTTCGGAGGTGCTGGGGGGCTTCAGGATCGTCATCAATGAGCGCACGATCTATGACGGGCGGGCGGTCGTCACCGCGCTGGTCAACGCGAGCACGATGCTGGTCTGCGAAGCCAGTTTGGATGAGGCGGACTTCCGGCTGAGCTCCTTTTTGCCGAGCGTTGATCCCACCCCGCTGCATGAGGGGTTCCGGGCCTTCCTGAACCAATGGCAGAAGCTTTATCGGGTGCTGCCGGAATTCAAAGTCGTGGTGGCCGACATGCAGACTTTCCTGGCGGACCTCCGGCTCTGGCTCGACCAGATGGAACTGGAGATCCGCGCCGCCCGGCCCGGCGAGCGGCAGGAAATGGAGCAGAGCACCGTGCGCGAGGTCGGGCGGGACATGGTGCCGGCGTTCGATGCGATGCACGAGCGCCTGGAGAGCGTTTCGGCGGGCATCGAGCCGGAGCTGCGCCCGGTTCACCAGGTTTTCGCCAAGCGGCATCTGCACCCGCTGGTCATGTGCTCGCCCTTCGCGCATCGCACCTACCACAAGCCGCTTGGATATGCGGGCGACTACGAGATGGTGGACATGATTCTGCGCGATCCCTACGAGGGCGGCTCGCTGTTTGCCAAGGTGGTGAACCTGTGGTTTCTGAGCCAGTGGCCGGCGCGGGCGCATCGCAACCGCATCAAGTACCTGAAGGGCCTGCTTCAGGAGGAGACGCGGCGCGTGGCAAGCAGGGGCCAGCCGCTGCGGGTGTTGAACCTGGGCTGCGGCCCGGCGCGCGAAATCCAGGAGTTCCTGGCCGAAGACCCCTTGTGCAACCAGGCGCAGTTCAGCCTGCTGGACTTCAACGAGGAAACGATCCGGCACGCGAGCCAGGTCCTGGAGGACCTCAGGCGGCGCCACGCCCGGCGCACGGCCATCGAGGTCCAGAAGAAGTCAGTGCAGCACCTGCTCAAAGAAAGCATCAAAGCGGCAACGGATGCGCCGGTCCGGAGATACGATTTCATCTACTGCGCTGGCTTGCTGGATTATCTTCCTGACCGGACCTGCAAACAGGTGATGAACGCGCTTTACGATTGGCTGGCGCCCGGCGGCTTGCTGGCGGCGACCAACGTGGAGGACTGCAAACCATTCCGCCACATGCTGGAGTTCGTGTTGGACTGGCACTTGATCTACCGCGGCCTGAAGCGGAGCGCGGCCCTGCTGCCCCAAAGCGTTCCCGCGGGGCAAGCCCGCCTTATCAAGGACCCGACGGAGGTAAACGTCTTCGTTGAGGTGAGGAGGCCTGAGCATGGCTAACGGAGCGCTCCATACCCGCGAGATCGAGGCGGCGTTTGCGCAGTACGATCGCCAGCAGACGATCAGCAACTTCAAGGTGGCTTGCGTGATCGGCATGGTCCTGATGCCTGCCGGCTTCATTATAGACAACGCGGTTTACCCGGCGCTGGCGGCTCAGTTCCTCAAATTGCGGCTGGAGAATTCCGTGCTGATTGGCGCCTTCCTGGCGCTGTTGCTCACGCCCCTGGGGCACAAGTATTACCGCTTGCTGGGCATCACTTTGTTCATGCTGCCCGCCTCCTGCATCGCCTACATGATCAAAGTCAGTCCGGACGGCGCGGCCTCGCCCTACTATGCCGGCCTGAATCTGGTGCTGCTGGTCCTGGCCTTCGTGCTGCATTGGACCTTTCGCGAGAGCCTCTGCGCCGCCGTGCTGGTCCTGGGCCTGTACCTGGCCGCGGTCTTCTTTAACCACGGGCCCGTGGCCTGGGACATCTTCACCAACAACGTCTATTTTCTGGTGCTGACGGGAGTCATCGTGGCCACGGGCAGCTACTTCCACAGCAAGTCACGCTTTGGTGAATTCGCGTTTCGGTATCAGTTGGACAAACAGAATCGGGTTCTGGAGTCCACGATCCAACAACTCAAAGAGACTGAGATGCAACTGGTGCAATCCGAGAAACTGGCGTCGCTCGGCCGCCTGAGCGCGGGCATCATTCACGAGATCAACAACCCGCTGAACTTCACCGCGACCGGCCTGTTCACGCTGCGCAAGAAGGCCCAATATCTGGCGCCCGAACAGCGGGAGGAATATGCGGATATCCTGAAGGACGTTGAGGAGGGGGTCCAGCGGGTGAAAGAAATTGTGTCCAGCCTGCGAACGTTTACGCATCCCGAGACGGAGAGCCGGGACGAGGTGGAGGTCTCAGGAGTGGTCACGGCGGCGCTGCGCTTCCTGAGCAACGAATGGAAGGACAAGGTGCGGATCGAGCCGAAGCTGGCAGAGGGACAAACTGTCTGCGCCAACAAGAATCTGCTTACTCAAGCGCTGCTCAACCTGCTGACCAATTCGCTTGATGCGCTGAAGGCCAAGTCGTTCACGAACGAGCAGCCGACCATTGAAATCGAGGGGCGCGTCGAGCCGGGCAAGAGCATCCTGGTGGTTCGGGATAACGGGCCCGGCATCGCGTCGGAGCATCTGGACAAGATCTTCGATCCGTTTTTCACCACCAAAGACGTCGGCAAGGGCATGGGGTTGGGCCTTGCGACGTGCCATACGATCATTCAGAACTGCGGGGGCCGGATCGCCGTGCGGACTGAGCCTGGCAAGTTTTGCGAGTTTACGCTGGAGTTTCCGGCGAAGGGACAGCCATAAATGGAACAATAAGGCAACGTTTTATGCAGAATCTTTACGACTACAAGAGGTTTGCGGTGCTCTACGTTGACGACGAAGAGATGTCGCTGAAGTATTTTACCCGGGCCTTTCAGGACCAGTTTCGCATTTTCACCGCCGCCAACGCCCAGGACGGGCTCAAGCTGCTGGAGGAGCACAAGGACAAGATCGGCGTGCTGATGACTGACCAGCGGATGCCCGGCGAGAAGGGCATTTGGCTGCTCGAGAAGGCGCGCCAGCTTCGGCCGCGTATTATCCGCATCCTGGCCACCGCCTACAGCGACATGGAGGTGGCCATTGCCGCCGTCAACACCGGCGCCATTTATAAGTATGTGACCAAGCCGTGGGATGTGCCCCAACTGGAAAACACCCTGATGCGCGGGCTGGAGTTCTTCATGGTGCAGCGCGAGCGCGACCAGTTGTTGAAGGAGAAGATGTCCGTGCTGCACAACATGATGATCGCCGACCGGATCGTCAGCCTCGGCTTGCTGGCGGCCGGCCTGAGCCACCACATCCGCAACTCGCTGGTGGCCGTGAAGACTTTCCTGGACCTCGCGCCGTCCAAGATGGAGGAGGAGAAGGTGGACGTCGAGGGCCTGCGCAACCCGGATTTCTGGAAGGAGTATTACCAGAACGTCCAGCGACAAATTGAGAAGATTAACGACCTGCTCAAGGACCTCTGGACGGCTTCGGAGAGGCCAACGTTCGAATTCGGCAGCCGCGTGCATCTGCATGAAGTAGCGGCGGCTGCCATCACGAGCTTGAAAGACGAGTTTGCGGCTAAGAACATCGCGGTGGAAAACCGGATTCCCGCCTCCCTGCCGGCAATGAGCGTGGACCAGCCGAAGTTCTCGCGCCTGTTCGATTTGCTGCTCAAGGACGAGTTGGTCAGCCTGCCGGGGGGCAACCGGGTCACGCTGAGCGCCAGGTTGCTCGACGCCGCCAAGCCGGACCAACAGGAGGTCCTGGTTGAGTTGAGCGACGACGGACCGGGTTTGCCCAAGGAGGCGCTGCAGTTGGTGTTCGATCCGTTCGTGCTCCGCAGCGACAGCCCGACAGAATACGGCATTCACCTGATGGGCTGCTACTTCATCGTGCATCATCACGGGGGGTGGATTGACGCGGTGAGCGAGGCCGGGCGGGGGACAACGTTCCGGCTGCGCTTGCCGCTGGATCCGAGCCGTGCCACGCCGCCGCAAACCGAAGCGAGTTTCCTGCAGAAAGTGCTGCTGAGCGAGACGCTCTGGGAGAAGCTCATCTCCTCGGACTAACGGGAGTTCCCCAACGCCGGGAGGACCGAACAGGCCGGTCAATAGAGCCCGTCCCAGAGTTCGCCACGACTTGTCAGCGTTGAACTCGGCGGGGG
>CAZHEW010000227.1:4565-5938 GCA_964531815.1 uncultured Verrucomicrobiota bacterium | reverse complement strand
GGCGGCGGCATCGTCGGCACCGGGGTGGCCCGGGACGCGGCGATGCGCGGCCTGCGGGTTGCGCTGGTCGAGCAGCATGACTTCTCGTTTGGCACCAGCAGCCGCTCCAGCCGGTTGCTGCACGGCGGTCTGCGCTACCTGGCGCAGGGACGCGTCGGGCTGGTGCACGAGGCGAGCGTCGAGAAGAAGGTGATGCACCACATCGCGCCGCACCTGGCGGACCCGCTGCCGTTCATCTTTCCCACCTACCGCGGCAACAAGGATTGGGTGCTTTGGCAGCTCAAGATCGGCGTGAAGATTTACGATCTGCTGTGCGGCGGGCGCAATTTGGGCAAGTCCACATGGCACAACCAGCAGGACATGCTGCGCATGGTGCCGGGCCTCGTCGCCACCAACCTGACCGGCGGCGTGCGCTACTACGACGGTTTCACCAATGACTCGCGGCTGGCGCTGGACACCCTGCGCTCCGCGGCGGCCAAGGGCGCCACGGTGATTAACTACTGCCGTTACAAGAACGCCAGGCAGAACGGGCTTTGGGAGTGCGACATCGAGGACGTCCTGGCCGGCAGGGCCTTCAAAGTACGCGCCTATGCGGTGGTCAATGCCACCGGCCCATGGGCGGACGGCCTGCCGCACAGCACCGTCAAGCTCCGCGCCACGAAGGGCATTCACCTGGTTGTCGAGCATTCGCGGGCGCCGGTCACGGAGACGGTGGTCATGACCGAAGGCAAGCGCATTCTCTTTGTGATCCCGTGGGGCGAGCGAACCATCATCGGCACCACGGATACCGACTACAAGGGCTCGCTGGACGACGTGCGGGCCGATGCCGAGGACGTCGCCTATGTGTTGAAGGTGACCAACCAGTTCTTCCCAAACGCGAAGCTGACGACCAAAGATGTCATCAGCGCGTGGGCGGGGCTGCGGCCGCTGGTGGCCGACCCGAACGGCAAGCCGTCCGACGTGTCGCGCGCGCACGAGATCCACAACCCGGAGCCGGGCTGGTGGGACGTGGCGGGCGGCAAGCTCACGACCTACCGGTTGATGGGCGAGCAAACGGTGGATCAGATCGTTAAGAAGCTCAAGAAGCTGAAAGGGGCGGATGTGGCTGTGGCGCCGTGCCGTACCGCGCAGGAGCCGCTGCTGCCGCCCAGTGAGACGACCGGCGTAAGCGCGATTACACCGCCGCCATTTGGCCGCGGCCCGGTCGAGCATTACGTGAATCACGAATGGGCCGTGCATCTGGACGACGTTATGGTGCGCCGCACGAGCTGGCACTGGTTCTACCGCGATGCCGCCAGCAAGGCGAAGCAGGTCGCAGACTGGATGGGCGAACTGCTTGGCTGGTCGGCGGAAACCCGCAAGGCCGAGCTGGA
>CAZHEW010000227.1:0-4465 GCA_964531815.1 uncultured Verrucomicrobiota bacterium | reverse complement strand
CGGCCCAAGGGCAAACGCGAGCCCTCCATGTCGCTGCGCCCGGTAGCGGCCAGCCTGGCCGATCTGTTGGGCGCGAAGGTGGCGTTTGCGGACGACTGCATCGGTCCGAAGGTCGAGGAGATGGTCAGCGCCCTGAAACCCGGCGACGTGCTGTTGCTGGAGAACGTCCGCTATTACAGCGAGGAAGAGGCCAACGACCCGGCCTTTGCCGAAAAGCTGGCCAAAGTGGCCGACGTCTATGTCAACGACGCGTTCGGCGCGGCGCACCGCGCACACGCCTCGACCGAGGGCGTGGCCCGCCTGGTGGCCAGGCGCGGCGGCCAGTGTGCCGCCGGCCTGCTGATGGAGCGCGAGTTGAAGTTCCTGGGCGATGAACTCGAGAAGCCCGCCCGCCCTTTCGTCGTTATTCTCGGCGGGGCGAAGGTCTCAGACAAGATTCTGGTCATTGACCGGCTGCTGGAGAAGGCCGACGCGCTGTTGATTGGCGGGGCGATGGCTTACACGTTCCGCCTGGCGCAGGGGAGCAAGACGGGCAAATCGCTCGTGGAGGCCGACAAGACCGATATCGCCAAATCGGCGCTGGCCAAAGCCAAACAGCGCGGAATCAAGTTCCTGCTGCCGACCGATGACGTGGTGGCGGTGCCGGTGAAGACCGACAAGGTGGACAAGAAAGGCAAGCCGGTTATTGACTACCAGAACGTAAGCGTCAACACGAGCCTGAACTGCCCGGAAGACGCCGCCGGCCTCGACATCGGTCCGGCCACGGTGAAAGCATATTCCGACGAAGTAGCCAACGCCAAGACCATCCTCTGGAACGGCCCGATGGGGCTGTTCGAGGACAAGCGCTTTGCCGAGGGCACAATTGCGGTTGCCCGCGCGGTGGCGGACGTGACGCAAAAGGCCGGCGCCAAGAGCATCATCGGCGGCGGCGACAGCGTGAAGGCGTTGAACAAAGCCAGGCTGGGCGACAAAGTCACCTTCATGAGCACCGGCGGCGGCGCCAGCCTCGAGTTTCTCGAAGGCAAGGTCCTGCCCGGTGTAGCCGCCCTGAGCGACAAGTAGAGACTGCGGACCACGGACTACGGTTTACTGACAAATGAATAAAGAACGGAAACTGATTATTGCCGGCAACTGGAAGATGAACAAGACGGTGGCCGAGGCGCTCGACCTGGTGCGCGGGCTCAAGATCGAGCTGGCCAACGTCAAGGAGGTGGACGTGGTCGTCTGCCCGCCCTTCACCGCTCTGGAATCCGTGGGCAAGGCGGTGCTCGATTCCAATATCCGGCTTGGCGCGCAGAACATGAGCGAGCACAACGTGGGCGCCCACACCGGCGAGGTCGCCGCCGTCATGCTCAAGGAATTCTCGGTCCGCTATGTCATTCTAGGCCATTCCGAACGGCGGCAATACCAGAAGGAATCGGACGCGCTGATTGCCCGGAAAGCCGCCGCTGTGCACGCCGCGTCGCTCAAGCCAATTGTCTGCATTGGTGAGACGTTGGCCGAGCGGGAAGCCGGAGAGATGCAGAAGGTGCTTGAAACCCAGGTGCGCGGCAGCCTCGCCGGGTTGACCCGTGAGCAGATGGAGGAAACCGTCGTCGCGTATGAGCCGGTCTGGGCGATCGGCACCGGCAAGACGGCCACCACTGCGCAGGCGCAGGAGGCCCATGCGTTTATCCGGGGCCTGCTGGTGAAGATGTTCAATCAAACAGTTGCCCGGCGCGTGCGCATCCAATATGGTGGCAGCGTCAAGCCGTCCAACGCGCGCGAGCTGATGAGCCAGCCCGATGTGGATGGCGCGCTGGTGGGCGGCGCCTCGCTGGAGGCGCGCAGCTTCGCCGACATAATCAAGAATTCAATCTAGAAAGAGCATATGGGTTTCCTAATTGGCCTGTTGACAGTGATTCTGGTGCTGGACTGCGTCATCCTGATGTTCCTGGTGCTTATTCAGCTTCCGAAGAAGGATGCGGGCGCCGGCCTCGCATTCGGCGGCGCGGCGACCGATGCCCTGTTTGGCGCCGGGTCCGGCAACGTCCTGACCAAGATTACCAAGTACGCGGCTGCGGTCTTCTTTATTCTGGCTATCGGGCTTTCGGTGCTGCAACGCGCCTATCAGAACCGGACAACCAGCGCCTTTGAAGAGGGCCTGAAGCAAACTCCGCCGGCCCAGACTGCTCCCGCGGCGCCCGCGCCGGCCAGTCCCGCGACTACGCCGCAATCCTCGGCCATTCCGCCGGCCGCAACTCCCGCCGCCGAAGGCCAGACCGCCACACCGGTCCCGGCGGAAAGCGCGAATCCGCCTGTGCCCGTGCCGACAACTCCGGCGCCCACCAATCCTTAGCAGTTGCGGCCCGCTCAATCGCGGGTGGCGGCGCCAGGCCGAACATGCCGGGCATTCCCGGAGGCCATCCGGCCCGGAACGAATTCTGTTGCCGAGTCGGCAAATGCGGCAAACAATTCCCGCAGCTATGCAAGATAAGTTGAATCGGCGTCAATTCCTCAAAGCAACCTCAACCGCCGCGCTTGGCGCGCCGCTGCTGCTTCACGCGGCCGCTTCCGTCCGAAAAGGCCCCAATGACCGCATCACGCTGGGCATCATTGGCACCGGCACCCAGGGCCGCGGCCTCGCGAATAACTTCCTGGCCATGCCCGACACGCAGGTCGTGGCGGTGTGCGATGTGGACACCACCCGGCGGGATCACCATCGCCGCATGGTGGACGAGTTCTACAGCATCAAGGGCAACAAAGAGTACCAGGGCTGCACCGGCTACAAGGATTTCCGCGACGCGCTCTCGCGCAAAGACATTGACGCGGTCGTGATCGCCGCGCCGGACCATTGGCATGCCTATATCGCCATCGCCGCCTGCAAGGCCGGCAAGGATGTCTATTGTGAGAAGCCGCTCTCCCTGACCATTCGCGAGGCCCGCGCCATGGTGAATGCCGCGCGGAAGTATGACCGGGTATTCCAGACCGGCTCGATGCAGCGCTCGTCGAGCGAGTTTCGCAAGGCCTGCGAGCTGGTCCGCAATGGACGCATTGGCAAGGTCAAACAGGTGATCGTGGACGTGGGGCCGCCATCGGTGCCATGCGACCTGCCGGAGGAAGCGATGGAACCCGGCCTCAACTGGGACCTGTGGCTTGGGCCCGCCCCGTTGCGTCCCTACAATTCCGTGCTAAGCCCCCGCGGTGTCCATACGCACTTCCCCAACTGGCGGAACTACCGGGAATACTCGGGCGGCATGATGACCGACTGGGGGGCGCACCACTTTGACATCGCGCAGTGGGCCCTGGGCATGGACGAGAGTGGCCCGGTGGAGATCATCCCGCCGGCGGATCCCAAAGCCAACCGCGGCGTGCGCTACCTCTACGCCAACGGCGTCGAGATGATCCACGGCGACAGTGGCGGGGTGCTCTTCATCGGCACCGAAGGCAAGATTCTCGTCAACCGCGGCAAGTTCGAGGCCACGCCCGCGTCCCTCGCCGAGGAACCGCTGGGTGACAACGCGATTCGCCTCTACAAGAGTTACAGCCACACCAAGGATTTCCTGGACTGCATGCGCAGCCGCAAACGCCCGATCTGCGACGTGGAGATCGGCTGCCGCTCTGTCACCGTCTGCCACCTGGGCAACCTGGCCTACTGGAACCATCGGCGGCTGCGCTGGGACCCGGCCAGGGAGAAGTTCATCGGCGACCGCGAAGCCAACCGTTGGCTGGACCACCACCAACGCGGCCCGTGGAAGGTGTGATGGACGCTCTTCAGCAGCCGGCGAAATAGCCCAACTCGCGCAAGGACATGTAGTCTTTGGGGCGCTCCTGCGTGGCGCGGCCGAGGATGACGTGGTCGAGTACCTCGATCTTCAGCAATTGGCCGGCGCGAATAAGGTCGCGGGTAACCTTGATGTCCGCCTCCGAAGGGCTGGCCTCGCCAGAAGGATGATTGTGGAGCAGCACCACGGCGGCCGCGTTGGCGGCGATGGCCGGTTTGAACACGTCGCGGGGGTGGACAAGAATGGTATCGAGCGTGCCGTCAGCGATCTTCACCACGCTGATGAGGCGGCGGCGCGTGTTGAGCAAAAGGATTTGAAAGGCCTCGACGCTGCGCAGCCGTACATCTTCGCGCATGAGCGCGGCGACGGTTTCGGGCGTGTCCAGCAAGGGGGCCTCGCTGCGCAACTCCTCGGCCATCTTGCGCGCCAGGGTGAACGCGGCGGCTAACGTCACTGCCTTGTCGCGGCCGATGCCTTTGACCTGCTGCAGGTCCTCCAGCGAAGCCCGAGCCAGCGCGTGCAGGGAACCGTATTTCGCGAGCAACTCCTTACCGATTTCCACGGCATTACGGCCTTTGAGGCCGGTGCGCAGGAGAATGGCAACCAGCTCGGCATGGCTGAGGGCGTCGGCGCCCTTCTCCGCCAATCGCTCGCGCGGGCGTTCACTGGCAGGTTGATCCTTGAGACGTGTGCCGCTCATG
>CAZHEW010000226.1:0-5971 GCA_964531815.1 uncultured Verrucomicrobiota bacterium | reverse complement strand
GTCCAGGCGAAGGGCGCAAATCAGTTTTTGCATGCCCTGCGGCCTCCTCTCATTAACACCCCGCTTCAGCGGGGTGCACTGCGCGGCCACCTGCTCCAACCGCTTCAGCGGTTTCGAGCGGGCTGAGAAACCGCTGAAGCGGTTCTGGCACCACGCCGCCGATTCACACCCCGCTGAAGCGGGATGTGAATGAAAGCTCCGCAAAGACAGTGACTTGGCACCGCATGCCGCTGCTCCAGTAACTGATTTGCGCCCCCAGGCAAACCCCATCTCAGTTTCCCGCAAGAGCGGAAATCGCGCTCAAACGCAAGGGCGCGGCTCCGCAGGAATCCAATCACGCCCCTTCATTCAACCACGACATTCTTGGCCCCCTCCCTCTCTTTCC
Source organism: uncultured Verrucomicrobiota bacterium (assembly GCA_964531815.1). Lineage (GTDB taxonomy): Bacteria > Verrucomicrobiota > Verrucomicrobiia > Limisphaerales > UBA8199 > UBA8199. The sequence continues at coordinate 5,586 of CAZHEW010000226.1, read as the reverse complement.
CGGGCCTGCAACGCCGTGTACAAGGGGTGTACACCGGATGCACCCCGGGTGTACGAGGGGTTTTCCCTTGTTCATCCGGTGAGCATCCGGTGTACACCCCTTGTACACGGCTTCTGGATGGCTAAGCTCATGCCTGGAATGGTGCCGATTGCACAACGGGAGGGGATAATGCTGGCTGGAGGGGAAGGGCGGCTGTCATAGCCAGTATCTGCTTGAGTGTCCAATAAATGGACACTCCAGTGCGGCTGTGGGGTTCGGGAGGCTGGCAGAGAGGCGGGGTGCTGGTTCGGCGCTTCTGCACGTGATTGAGATACATCCGGGTCAAGCCCACAGCCCACCCTCGGCTTGTGCCGCGGCTTGTTCTTTGGCATTCTGTTGCGGCTTATACTGATGGACCCGAGCGAGAAAACGCAATTTTTGGATCGGGGCCGGCTGGATGCAGCCCTGGCAGCGGAGTTGGCCGTGAGTGCGCTGGACGCGTTGCTCGGTTGGCCAGCCTCCGGCGCAAATCCAACTCCGACGATGACTTACCAGAAGGGTGATCCGGTACGATCGTAATGGATAACCAACAACCCAGCCTGAGCGTGGTCATTCCCGTCTTCAACGAGGCGGACAACCTGCCCCCCTTGCTGGATGAGCTGACTTCAGTCATGCGTCCGTTGGGGCGCTCCTTTGAAATCCTCTGTGTGGATGATGTGAGCACCGACGGGGGTTTGCAGGTGTTGCGCAGGCTCCGCGCGCGGCACCCGGAGCTGCGCGTCCTGCGCCATCGGGTCAACTCCGGCCAAAGCGCGGCCCAAGCGTCCGGCTTCCGCTGTGCCCGCGGCGAGATCATTATCACGATGGACGCCGATCTGCAGAACGATCCGCACGACATTCCGGCCCTGCTTGAGGCGCTCCGGCCGGGCGTCGCTGCGGTGGCAGGCGTGCGGCGGCACCGGCTCGACAACGCCACGCGGCGAATTTCTTCGCGCATCGCCAATGGCTTTCGCAACTGGGTCACGCGGGACCGGATTGCCGACGCGGGCTGCGCCTTGCGCGCGATGCGTCGTGCGGCGGTCAGGGAACTCCCGGTCTTCAACGGCCTTCACCGGTTCATCCCCACACTGTTGCGCCGACAGGGTTACCAGGTCGTGGAAATCCCGGTTAACCATCGTCCGCGCACGCGCGGCCAGTCGAAGTACGGCATCGGCAACCGCTTGTGGCGCGGGCTGCGCGACTGCTTTGGCGTGCGCTGGTTCAGCGCGCGCGCGGTGTGCGGCGAGCGTCTCCTGCCACAGGAGGATGATTCTCCGGGCGACTAACGCATGGCGACGACGGACCAGAGCAAGGAGCGGATCGCCCCACCCCCCGCGGCGCCTGCGGTTGGGGCCGGCCCGCTCCTGATCAAGGCTTTGATCTTTCTGGCCATCGCGGTGGCCGGGGCAACGGCGTACCGGTTTACGCCGCTCAAAGACTGGCTGCAACCGGCTGGCGAAGCGGTCGCCTGGGTTCGGCAGAGCGGCTTCTGGGGCGCGGCGGCTTTTCTGCTGGGAATGTCGGTCCTTATTGCGGCGGGTGTTCCGCGCCTGCTCTTCTGTCCGTTGGCCGGGGCGCTGTTCGGTTTCTGGGGCGGACTGGCAGTGATCATTGCCGGCACCACGGCGAGCTATTTTGCTGTGTTCCAAGTCATCCGGGGACGCAAGCTCAACCCCGACAACGCCCCGCCATTGCATCCGAAGCTGGCCTTTCTGGCGGGGCGGCCCGGGTTGGCGGCGGTGATCGTTTCGCGCATGCTGCCCTTGCCGGGAATGGTCGTCACTGTCACACTGGCCATGTGCAATGTGCGCGCCGCGGTTTATCTGATGGGGTCGTTCCTGGGATTGATTCCGGAAGCGGCGCCGTTGGTTCTTCTGGGGGCTGGGGTGCTCCATTCGGCTGCCGAGACGCCCGTCAAGCTGGGCCTGGCGACCCTTGTGTGCATTCTGGCCGCCTGGCTGGCAATTCACTATCTGCTGAAACGTTTCAAGCATGCCAGCAAAGCCTAGACCCGCGCCAGCCGCAGTCAGCCCGGAAAGAACAACTGCCAGCCGCCGCCACTGGGCCGGAGTGAATTGAACGCGCCGCCGCCTTGCATTGTCGTTTACAGTTTACAACACTCCATAAGATGAACTCTTCAGGACAGCTTGGCCGGGACACCCCTTGCACAGGTGACGGCCAGCCTTCGCCAAGCGAGCAATCGCCGGCACTCGTTGTTCCGCCTTCGCTTTTCGCTGCAAGCTGGAGAATGCTGCTACCGGTATTCTCGCTGTTCCTGATTTGGGTGGCGGCATTCCAACTGTTGCGCGCGCTTCTAATTATCACCACGTGGTCCCATCACGGGGATGCTACCATGCCGCTGGTCTGGCAGTCGCTTTTGCACGGAATGCGGTTCGATGTGGCGATGGCCGTTTGGCTCACCCTTCCCTTCGCGCTGTGGCGGATTGTGCGGGCATCGCCTGGCCGGCGCGAACGCCGCCTGGCCTTCGGCATCTATGCCCTCCTCGCACTGGCGGGCCTCTTCACGCTGATTGCCGAAGTAGAGTTCTACAAGGAGTTCCAGATGCGTCTTGGACCGCTGGCCTACGACTACTTCAGCACCGAGGCCGAGCACAACGCGATTGTCCTCGGCATGATCTGGCATGGCTACCCTGTGGTGCGTTGGACGCTGGTGTGCCTGGCCCTGTGGGCCGTGTTTGTCTGGGCCGTGCGCCGGCTCTTCCACCACGCAACCTGCCAACCCGGGCTGCCCACTCGCCTCCTGGTTACCGCAGTGCTGGCTGCCGGGGCGGTGATTGGCATCCGGAGTGGCTTTCAGCACTCGCCCCTGCGCTGGGGCAACGCCTACTTCTCCACCAGCACCTATGTGAACCAGATGACGCTGAATGGGTTGTGGAGCCTGCTGGACGCCGCGCGGTCTTCCGCCTCGGGCCAGAAGTCGGCTCGGCAGTGGGAGCGGCGGATGCCGCGGAACGAGGCGATCCAACACGCCCGGCAGATCGTAGTCTTGCCGGGGGAGAAGCTGGTGGACCCCGGGAAGTACCCGCTGTTGCGGGTATCGCCTCCGAACGATGCGATGGTGAAACGCCCGCGCAATGTCGTGCTCGTGATGATGGAGAGTTTCACGGCGCGGTTCTGCGGCGCCGCCGGCGCGCCGTTCGGCGCCACGCCCCACCTCGACGCGCTGGCCCGCGAGGGGATTCTGTTTGATCGCGCCTTCTCGGTCAGCACCCACACAGTGCAGGGCCTGTTCTCAACTTTGTGCTCGTTGCCCAACCTGCCCGACAACGACCGACCCTCCAAGACCTCGACTGGCGAACAACCCTTCCGGACCCTGCCCCGGATTCTCGCGGAGAACAGCTTTGAAACTGTTTTCCTCTATAACGGGCTTTTCTCCTGGGACAACATGGAAGGCTTCTACCGCCACCAGGGCGTGCAGCGGTTCATCGGACGCGACGACTTCAAGAACCCGACCTTTGTGGACCAGGACTGGGGGCCTTGCGATTTCGATGTGTTCAACCGCGCGGTCGAAGAATTCTCTGATCTGGCCGCGAAGAAGAAACGGTTCTTTGGCATCATCCTAACCCTGTCCAACCACGCACCCTTCGACCTGCCCAAAGTCGAGGGTCTCGAACGCATTACCACCGGTGGTGAACAAGACAACCGCATCAACGGCGTGCACTATGCGGATTGGGCCGTGGGACAGTTCATGGCATCCGCGCGAAAACAAGAATGGTTCGAGGATACGCTCTTCGTCTTTGTCGGCGATCACGGGTTTGGCGTGCCACCCAACATCACCGAGGTCAGTCTGCTGCACATGCATGTGCCGTTGCTCTTTTACGCGCCCGCGCTGTTTGGCAGCAACCGCGGAGTGCGCCATCAAACCGCCAGTCAGTTGGACATCCTGCCCAGCATCCTCGGGCTCCTGGGGCTGGACAGCCCCCACCAGGCCTTCGGGCGCGACCTCTTCCGCCTCCCGCCGGACGATCCCGGGCACGCTTACGTGAAGCGCCCGGGCGCACCGATGCTCGGCTGGATCAAAGGCGACGAAATCCTGGTCGCCAGCACCGGGTCGCCCGCGCACCTCTACCGCCTTGATCTCGGTTTCCCACCAAACGCTTCCGGCAATCTCAGCGACACCCAGCGCGCCAAGACCGCGGTGCTTGCGCGCGACTTGGATGCCTTTGTTGTCACCGGCCTCCACACGCTCAAGCAGCGGCTCGCTTCCGCCAGCGGTCAATAGACCACCGGCCGCCCGCGGCGCAACCTTGACGACGATTCGTCCGGGCCATAGCCTCCAGGCGATTGAGCGCGACAACGCATTACTCGTCTCCACAACTTCCTCTGGGTTTGGCCCCCGTGCCTGCGGCGTGGATTTCGCTCCGCCGCACGTCGCCTGGTGAGCGGGCCGGGAGCGGTCTCGACCGGCCCTTGCTGTGAACATTCTGCATCTCATCAGCGACTGGAAATGGACCGGGCCAGCCGAGCCGGTGCTAAACATGTGCCTGGGGCTCCAGCAATTGGGGCACGCCGTCACCCTGGCCTGCCAGCCAAGGGCCTGGCGCGAAGCTCGCAGCATCGCCACCTTCGCACGGGAGCGCGGAGTCAACCTCACGGATCAGTTCGAGCTGAACCACCATGCTGTGCTCCGCACCACCCTGCCAGACCTCAGGCGGCTCACACGTTTCCTGCGCCGCAACTCGATTGACGTCGTCAACACGCACCTGTCCCACGATCACCTCCTGGGCGGACTGGCCGCGCGCCTGTGCTCGCGTCGGGTCGTGGTGATTCGCACCGATCACTACCGCGATTCCTTTGGGCCGGGGCTTCTGAACCGCTGGCTCCTCACTCGCCTGGCCGACGGCGTGGTGACCTTTTCCGAACAGGCCCGGCTGCGCCTGGTGCGCCAGTTTCGCCTGGCCGAGGAGCGCGTGGCTCGGATCAATCCCGCCCTGGTCCCTGAGGCGTTTGTTCCTGTGCCCGAGGCCCGCCGCCAGCGGATGCGCTCGGAATTGGGCTTTGGCGAATCCGATGTCGTCCTGGGCGTGGTGGCGCGATTCCAGAAATACCGCAAGATGGATCTCTTCCTGCAGGCGTTCGCCGAGGCCCGCAAGACAGCCCCGCGGCTCAAAGCCATGCTGGTCGGACGCGGCAGCCAGTTGCAGGAGACGGTCGTGAACCCCGTTCGCCAGATGGGCCTGGAATCGCACATCAAGCTGGCCGGCTACCTGACCGACCGGTACCGGGAGGGTTTGGCGGCGATGGACGTGTTTGTGTTCCTGATTGCCGGCTCGGACGGCACCGCCCGGGCGATGCGTGAAGCCATGGCGTTGGGCCGGCCGGTCATCGCAAATAACATTGGCATGCTGCCGGAGCTGAACGAATCAGGGAAGACCGGACTGATCTTCAATGACACCGCGGACGATCTGGCCCGGTGCATGGCGCAGCTCGCCTCAAACCAGCTGCTGCGACAGGAGCTGAGCAAGGGCGCCGCGCTCAAGGCGCAAACAGAATTCTGCCTGGACAAGCAAGCCGCAGCCCTGACGGCCTTCTACACGCGCCGGCTCC